>NC_008209.1:4005000-4133097 GCF_000014045.1 Roseobacter denitrificans OCh 114 | reverse complement strand
CGTTGTCGGTGTGATCTTCTGGATCGGCTGGCATCGCATTCAGTTCGTGCGCGAATCCGCCCACCTCGAACAGGCCAGGAAACGCGCGCTGGACCACGAGCGGATCCAGCGAAGTGTTGAGCGATACTGACACCTGAAAACGGAACGTGGGCATTTCTTGCCCACGTTTGCCTCATAGGAATAATTTATTCATATTAGTTGCCACTTTCGAAATCAGGTGCTAGTCTGGTTCCAAGGCCTGAAAATGGATAGAAGCAAAAAAATGGAGCGACGCTGAAATGTGCGGAATTGTCGGATTATTTTTGAAAGACAAGGCGCTTGAGCCCAAGCTTGGCGCATTGCTGACGGACATGCTGATCACGATGACGGACCGCGGCCCGGACAGTGCCGGGATCGCGATCTACCGTGCCGAAGATTCGGCGCGTTCGAAACTGACGGTTCAGGCCGACGCGCCTGATACCGCCTTTGACGGTCTGGCCGAAAAACTGAGCGCGGCTTTGGGCGCGGCGGTCAGCCTGACGCGCAACGACACGCACGCCGTGCTGCATGTCCCGAATGGTCTGGCGGATACCGCGCGCAAATCCCTGCGCAGCGTTGCCCCTGACGTGCGCGTGATGTCCTTTGGCGACACGCTTGAGATCTACAAGGAAGTGGGTCTGCCCAAAGATGTGGCTGCCCGTTTCGACCTCCCTTCGATGACGGGCACGCATGGCATCGGTCACACGCGTATGGCGACAGAATCAGCCGTGACAACGCTGGGTGCGCACCCGTTCAACACCGGCTTGGATCAGTGCCTTGTCCATAACGGATCGTTGTCCAATCACAATTCCCTGCGTCGCAAATTGCAGCGTGAGGGTATCCATATCGAAACCATGAACGACACCGAAGTCGGCGCGGCCTATATCACCTGGAAGATGCAGAATGGCGCGACCCTTGGCGAGGCGCTGGAAGCATCGCTTGACGATCTGGATGGTTTCTTCAATTTTGTTGTGGGCACAAAGGACGGCTTTGGCGTCGTGCGCGACCCGATTGCCTGCAAGCCTGCGGTGATGGCCGAAACCGATCAATATGTTGCCTTCGGGTCCGAATACCGTGCTCTGGTGAATTTGCCCGGCATCGACGACGCCCGCGTCTGGGAGCCGGAACCCGCAACAGTGTACTTCTGGAGCCACGACACGGCGCCGGTATCGAAGAAGGAAGTGGCGTAATGCAGACAATTGATCTTGAAACCTCCGGCCTGCGCGACCTGAACGCAACGCTGCACGCGCAAGCGCAGGAAACCAACCAGACCAATTGGGAAATCATCAACCCAAAGGGCAGCCACGCCGTTGCTGTTGGTCTTGATGCGCCGATTGAAGTGAACGTCAAAGGCTCAACCGGCTATTACACTGGCGGTATGAACAAGCAGGCGACCGTGCATGTGCACGGCTCCGCCGGTCCCGGTGTTGCGGAAAACATGATGTCCGGCAGCGTGATCATCGAAGGTGACGCAAGCCAATATGCCGGGGCGACCGGGAATGGCGGGCTGCTGGTGATCAAGGGCAATGCGTCCTCGCGTTGCGGCATCTCGATGAAGGGCATCGACATTGTTGTGCACGGCAATGTGGGTCACATGTCCGCCTTCATGGCGCAGTCGGGCAATATGGTCGTCTGCGGTGATGCCGGGGACGCCCTGGGCGATTCGATCTATGAGGCGCGGCTTTTCGTGCGCGGCTCCGTCAAATCGCTGGGTGCGGACTGCATCGAGAAGGAGATGCGCCCCGAGCACATCGAAATCCTGCGTGACCTGCTGGAAAAGGGCGGCTGTGACGCCAAGCCCGAAGAGTTCAAGCGCTACGGCTCCGCTCGCCGACTCTACAACTTCGACGTAGACAACGCCGGCGACTATTAAGGATATTGCCATGAAAGACGAACAGAGCAAATATGTGTCGCGGACCGTTCCGATCCAGTCGGCCACATTCACCAACCCGATCAACGCGGAAATCCGCCGCGCTGCCGACACCGGTATCTACGATATTCGCGGCGGTGGCGCAAAGCGCCGGGTGCCGCATTTCGATGACCTGCTGTTTCTCGGCGCGTCGATCTCGCGCTATGCTCTCGAAGGCTACCGTGAGAAATGCGACACCCGCGTGACGCTCGGCACCCGCTTTGCCAAGAAACCGATCGAACTGGACATTCCGGTGACCATCGCGGGCATGTCCTTTGGCGCGTTGTCCGGTCCCGCGAAAGAGGCCCTTGGCCGCGGCGCATCGGCGGCGGGCACCTCCACGACCACCGGTGACGGCGGCATGACCGAGGAAGAGCGCGGCCATTCCAACAAGCTGGTCTATCAGGTGCTGCCCTCACGTTACGGCATGAATCCTGACGATCTGCGCCGCTGCGACGCGATCGAAGTTGTTGTAGGTCAGGGCGCAAAACCGGGCGGGGGCGGCATGCTGCTGGGTCAAAAGATTTCTGACCGCGTGGCATCCATGCGCAACCTGCCACAGGGCATTGACCAGCGTTCCGCCTGTCGCCACCCGGACTGGACCGGGCCGGACGATCTGGAGATCAAGATTCTTGAACTGCGCGAGATCACCGGCTGGGAAAAGCCGATCTACGTGAAAGTCGGCGGAACCCGCCCCTATTACGACACCACCCTGGCCATCAAGGCGGGCGCGGATGTCGTGGTGCTGGACGGCATGCAGGGGGGCACCGCCGCCACGCAGGACGTGTTCATCGAACATGTTGGGCTGCCGACGCTGGCCTGTATCCGCCCTGCCGTTCAGGCGCTTCAGGATCAGGGCCTGCACCGCGAAGTGCAGCTGGTCGTGTCCGGCGGCATCCGCACCGGGGCCGATGTGGCCAAGGCGCTGGCGCTGGGTGCGGACGCTGTGGCCATCGGCACCGCCGCCATGGTGGCAATCGGTGACAACGACCCGAAATGGGAAGCGGAGTACCAGAAGCTGGGCACCACGGCCGGGGCTTATGATGATTGGCACGAAGGTCAGGATCCGGCGGGCATCACCACCCAGGATCCGGAACTGATGGCGCGCTTCGACCCGCTCGAAGGCGGTCGGCGTCTGCGCAACTACCTCAAGGTTTTGACCCTTGAGGCGCAGACCATCGCGCGGGCATGCGGCCATAACCATCTGCACAACCTCGAACCAGAGGACCTTTGTGCACTGACAATGGAAGCTGCAGCCATGGCGCGTGTGCCGCTGGCGGGCACCGAATGGTATCCCGGCAAACCCGGGCTTTAAGAAACAGAAAGCGCGCAGCTCCATCCGGGCCTGCGCGTTTTTTATCACAGTTCCTTGGGTAAGCATCGGGACTGCAACAGACTTATTTGGGAGGAAGAATAACCCATGGCAAAAGACCAATTGGTTCAGACATCACAGGTTGATCTTGAAAGCTGGGGCAAAGAGCGCGGCATCAAGTATTTCATGGTGAATTTCACCGATTTGCTGGGCGCGCAGCGCACCAAGCTTGTTCCGCTGCGCGGTATCGCGGGCATGCAGGAGGGCGGCGCCGGTTTCGCCGGCTTCGCGGGCGGTCTCGATTATACACCTGCGCACCCCGACATGCTGGTCCTGCCGGATGCGGACTGCGCGGTGCAGGTGCCCTGGCAGCCTGACATCGCCTGGGTTCCCGGAAACCCGGTGATGAAAGGCGAATACTCCGCTCAGGCGCCGCGCAACGTTCTGCGCAAGCAGATCGCTGAGGCCGCCGAACTGGGCCTGCATTTCAAAATCGGTGTGGAGCCTGAGTTTTCGCTTCTGTCGCCGGACGGGCGGTCGCTGGCGGACGAACTCGATACACGCGCCAAGCCCTGCTACGATCAGCAGTCCATGATGCGCAACTATCACGTGATCCGTGAGATCAGCGAATACATGCTGGAACTGGGCTGGGGCAACTACCAGAACGACCACGAAGACGCCAATGGCCAGTGGGAGATGAACTGGGATTTCGACGATGTCCTGAAAATGGCGGATCAGCTCAGCTTCTTCAAATTCATGGTGAAATACGTCGCTGAAAAGCATGGCATGCGCGCCAGTTTCATGCCCAAGCCCCTGCCACATCTGACCGGCAATGGCCTGCACGCACATATTTCGGCCTGGGATGCCATGGGCGATGATGCGAAGACGAACCTCTTTGCTGGCGATGATGACACACCAACCGGGCGCTACGGTCTCTCGGAAACCGGCAAACACTTCCTTGGTGGTCTGATCGAACATGGCAGCGGCCTGACCGTGATCTGTTGTCCTTCGGTCAACAGCTACAAGCGGATCGGCGCGCCGGCGACAGCATCCGGGTCCAGTTGGGCGCCGACCTCGATCACATGGGCTGGCGACAACCGCACCCACCTCGTGCGCGTGCCCGGCGGTGGCCGGATGGAGCTGCGTCTGCCGGACGGATCATCCAACCCCTACCTGATGCCAGCCGTCATCATGGCCGCAGGTCTGAACGGGATCCGCAACAAGGCAGACCCCGGCGAAGCGCAGGAAATCGACATGTTTGCCGAGGGCCACAAGGTCAAGAATGCGCCACCTTTGCCGCACAACATGCTGGACGGTCTGCGCCGCTTCGAAGAAGACGAGGTGTTGACACAGGCCATGGGCGCGGAATTCACCAGCGCGTTCCTGAAGCTCAAGCATCGCGAGTGGCGTGACTACGCAAACCACTTCACCGAGTGGGAACGCGACCATACCCTCGATATCTGAGGATTAACGAACCAAACAACAAAAGGCCCGGGGGAATATTCCCCCGGGCCTTTTTTCTAAACCTACATGCTGCTCGAACGTGCGGCATCACAGGTTCGGATACATTGGGAATCTTGCGCAGAGTTGTGCGACTTCTGCTTTGACCTTGGCTTCGACGGCGCTGTTGTTGTCTTCGCCGTTGGCGGCGAGGCCGTCGACCACTTCGATGATCCAGTCGGCGATCTGGCGGAACTCCGGCTCGCCGAACCCGCGCGTCGTCCCGGCAGGGCTGCCCAGACGGATGCCGGAGGTCACCATCGGCTTTTCCGGATCAAAGGGCACGCCGTTCTTGTTGCAGGTGATATGCGCACGCCCCAGCGCCTTTTCGGTCGCATTGCCCTTCACGCCCTTGGGGCGCAGGTCGACCAGCACCACATGGGTGTCGGTGCCATGCGTGATCGTGTCCAGCCCGCCCTTGATCAGCTGGTCGCTCAGGGCCTGCGCGTTGGCGATGACCTGCTTGGTGTAGGATTTGAAATCGGGCCGCAGCGCCTCGCCAAAGGCCACGGCCTTGGCAGCGATCACATGCATCAGCGGGCCGCCCTGAATGCCGGGGAAGATGGCGGAGTTGAACTTTTTCGCCAGTGCCTCGTCGTTCGTCAGGATCATGCCGCCGCGCGGGCCGCGCAGGGTCTTATGCGTCGTGGTGGTGGCCACATGGGCGTGCGGGAAGGGGCTGGGGTGTTCGCCCGCCGCCACGAGGCCTGCGAAATGCGCCATGTCCACGTGCAGGTAGGCCCCGACCATATCGGCGATTTCACGCATGCGGGCAAAGTCGATCTGGCGCGGGATGGCCGAGCCGCCGGCGATGATCAGCTTGGGCTGATGCTCCTTGGCGAGCGCTTCGACCTGGTCATAATCCAGCAGGTTGTCTTCGCGGCGCACACCGTATTGCACGGCGTTGAACCACTTGCCGGACTGGTTGGGCTTGGCGCCATGCGTCAGGTGCCCGCCCGCATCAAGGCTCATGCCGAGGATGGTGTCGCCGGGCTGCAATAGGGCAGTGAACACGCCCTGATTGGCCTGGCTGCCGGAATTGGGCTGCACATTGGCAAAGCCGCAGCCAAAGAGTTTGCAGGCGCGCTCGATGGCGAGGTTTTCGGCCACATCGACGAACTGGCAGCCGCCATAATAGCGCCGTCCGGGATAGCCTTCGGCGTATTTGTTGGTCATGATCGAGCCCTGCGCCTCAAGCACGGCGGCAGAAACGATGTTTTCCGACGCGATCAACTCGATCTCGTCACGCTGGCGGCCCAGCTCATCCGTGATCGAGCCGAAAAGCTCAGGATCGCTGTCAGCCAGCGATTGCGTGAAAAAGCCAGGGGCGCGGTGGGGGGCGTTCATGTTTCTTATCCTTTTCTAAAACAGCGGTCCGGGCTTAACCTGTCCAGCCAAGACCAGCGGAAATGCAGTTCATGCTTTGCATCAGGCGAATGCGTGCGGTTTGCGCGTCACTTGCGCGCACGTCTTTCAGGAGCGCAACTTGCGCATGATGCGCGGCGCGCAACGTGTCCTCATGACGGTGGATGCGATCCGCCGCGTTCGGGAAACGTGTGCCAAGTGGGGCACCCGTCAGCGTTTCAATGGCATCCACGGACCGGTTATATTCATCACGGATACGCCCGAACACATCCTCTGCCATCGCCCGATCAGACACCAGCCGGGCATAGAGTTCCGCAATATCGAGCCGCACCAACATCAGCGACTTTTCGATTTCATCGAGACAAAGCTGAAAGAGGGGCAGCTTGCGCGAAATCCGCTCCAGTGCAGCGTCGCCGACGCTCCCCCGCACCCTGCGGAAATCCTGAATGGCCTGACCGAAGCCGTACCAACTGCTGATCATGTGGCGATTCTGGCTCCAGGCAAAGACCCAAGGGATGGCGCGCAAATCCGACAGTGACGCCGCCCCGAACCGGCGCGCGGGCCGCGAGCCGATCTTGAGCAGGGCAAGTTCGTTCACGGGGCTGGCCTGATTGAAGTAGTCAAGGAAGCCGGGATGGCGCAGCAGGTTCTGATAGGCGGTCTGGCTGAGGCTCGACAGTGTTTCCATCACGTCTTCGCCTTCGGGATCGACGGTTTCGAAGGGGGGTGATGCACTGTGACGCAACACCGAAGAGGCGAGCAGTTCAAGCTGTGTCACCGCCGTGTCCGCGTTGGCGTATTTTGCCGTGACAACCTCGCCCTGCTCGGTCAGGCGCAATGCTCCGTTCAGGGTGCCGCAGGGCTGCGCGGCGATGGCGCGGTCGGTGGGCGCGCCGCCCCGGCTGACCGAACCGCCACGACCGTGAAAGAACACCGGCGTTGCGCCCTGCTGTGCAAGCGTTCGCGTGATGGCCCGTTGCGCCCGGTCGAGCGACCAGCTTGAGCACAGGAAGCCACCATCCTTGTTGCTGTCCGAATAGCCGAGCATGATCTCGATCCGGCCCCCGGATGATTTCATGCTGCGCGCGGCAATCGGGACCGCCAAAACATCGCGCAGGATCACGGGCGCTGCCTGCAAATCCTCGATGGTTTCGAACAAGGGGACAACCCGCAGGGAGGGTTGATGCGCATCAAAGCCCACATATCTTGCAAGCAGCAGAACCGCCAAAAGATCATCGGCAGAACGCGTCATGGACAGAACGAAAGGCCCGATCGCATCCGGGTCAGACCCCTCATGCACATCGCGCACCAGCGCCAGCAGCGCCAGAAGCTCGCTGGCCTCTTCGGACAGCTCGAGGCCGTCAAGGGTCGGTAACGTTTCCTGTCTCACCTCGCGCTGCAACCGTTCGGACCACGCGGAGCCAAGCGGCTCGGGAGATGCGTCAACGGCGGCCCAGACGGCCTGAAGTGTCCGTGTCACCACGTCGGAGTTCTGGCGAATGTCGAGCGTATGGCCCCGAAAGCCGAATGTGGTGGCTTGCCAGCGCAGGGGCCGGATCAGTTGACCGGCCAGCGCTGTTGCGCCGATGGCGTTCAACGCGTTTTCGAGAACCGACAAATCGGCAAGGAAGTCAGAGATATGCGCGTATCTGCCCGCAGCCACCGCGTCGCGGATCGCAAAACCCGCCTGGCGAAACACCTCGTTCGGGTTGCGCTGCTTGCAGCTTTCGGCATCCGTGCTGCGTTGATCGACAATGCGTTCAAGCGCTTGGAGATGATCCGCAGGGAGCGGTACGATTTTTGTCGAGATGCTCAGCCGCGGCACGATCTTTTCCAATGCGCGCACATAGGCGTTCAGGACCATTTCACGGGATCGGGCCAGCGCCTGACGTGTCACCTCGGCCGTGACATTGGGGTTGCCGTCGCGATCCCCGCCAATCCAGGAATGAAAGCGAAGACAGCAATGATCATCGACTTCAGCGCCAAAGGCCGAGCGGACAGCGGTGCGATACCGCTGAAACAGGCGGGGCACGGCATCAAAGAGGCTCGCGTCATAGAATTGCAGCCCCCACTCTACCTCGGCGGCGAGCGATGGGCGCTCCATCCGTAGCTCACCCGTGAGCCACAGCAGGTCGATTTCCATCTCAAGCGATGTGCTCACCTCGGCAAGGCGTGCCGTGTCGTCCGCGCAACAAAGCAGCGCATAAATCCGACGGTGAATTTCCATTACGGTCACGCGCTTTGCTTCGGTCGGATGCGCGGTGATCGTGGGGCCAACACTGAGGCGCCCATCCTGCAGCAGCCGCTTCATCGCCGCGCGCTGATCCTCCGGGCAGTCTGCGACGACTTCTGCAAAGCCATGTAACTTTCCATTTGTCGCTTCTTGTCTGAGGCTGCGCAGGGTCTGAACCTCATTCAAAACCTGCTGCAGGTGAAACCAGATGGTACTGGCCTGAAGATGATCGCCGTAGTGGTCGCGGTGCCACTGCGCCCCATCCTGTTGCGTTGCGTCCAGAAGCTGCGGCGCGCGACGTTCCAATACGCGGGACCATGCCGCGCGCAGGCACTGATACAGATCGCCCGCATCCGATGCCGGGCCCGGGCCCGCCTGAGTGTCCAATGCAGCTGCCATCACGCGACCCGATCAGCTGGTGTGCTGCCCTCGAAAAAGGCGATCACATTGGACAGGACGCGTTCCCCCATCGCGGTTCTGGTTTCAGCGGTCGCACTGCCGAGATGCGGCAAGAGCACCAGATTGTCGAATTCCATAAGCGCCGGTGAAACCTTGGGTTCACCATCGAACACATCCAGACCCGCGCCTGCGATGCACTCATAGGTCAGCGACTGCACAAGCGCGTTTTCATCAACCACCTCGCCCCGCGCGGTGTTTATCAGGAAGGCATCGGATTTCATCAGATCAAGCCTGCGGGAATTGATCAGGTGGCGGTTTTCCGCCCCGCCGGGGCAGTGCATGGACACGAAATCGCATGCGGGCAGCAGATCATCCAATGTGTCGACCTGTACGGCCTGATAGCGATCCAGCACCTCCTGCGCCACGCGTGAGCGGTTCTGAACCAGTATCTTCATGCCGAACCCGAAATGCGCGCGCTGTGCCATTGCCTGCCCGATGCGGCCGAACCCGACAATGCCCAGCGTCTTGCCCGAGACCTTGGAACCCACCAGATGCGTCGGACGCCAGCCGGTCCACTGGCCCGCCCGCAATTCCCGTTCACCTTCACCGGCGCGCCGCGCCACCATCAGAAGCAAGGTCATCGCCAGATCGGCGGTGCATTCGGACAGCACATCTGGCGTATTGGTCACGGCAATGCCATGCGCCTTGGCGGCTGCGATGTCGATATGGCTGAACCCGACGCCATAATTCGCCAGAAGACGGGTCTTGGGCGATGAGATGTCAAATGCCTCGGTGGTCAGCCTGTCGGTGACCGTGGGCAGGATCGCGTCAAACCGGGTCAGCGCGTCGCGAAACTCTGCCGGGGTCATGGGCGTGTCATCGACATTGAACACAGTGTCAAACCGTTCGGCCAGTTGTGCCTCAACGCTTTCGGGCCAGCGACGTGTGACGAGCACGCGCGGCCGGTTCTTCAGGATCGCAGGCGCATTCATCATGCGGCCTCCTTCCTCAGGACGCCGGCAATGGTATCGCCAATGACGGCCGGGTTTTCGGCAACCGTGACGCCTGCCGCCGACAGGATTTCGACCTTTTCGCTCGCACTTTCTCCAAAGGCGGAGATGATCGCGCCCGCATGGCCCATGGTGCGCCCTTTCGGTGCAGTCAGGCCTGCAACATAGGCAATCACCGGCTTGGTGACGTGATCGCGAATGTAGGCGGCGGCTTCGGCTTCCTGCGGCCCGCCGATCTCTCCGATCATGCAGATCACATGGGTTTCATCATCGGCCTCGAAGCGCTCAAGGATGTCCCGGAAGGACGATCCGTTGATCGGATCACCGCCGATTCCGACGGAGGTTGAAACGCCGATCCCATGTTCCTTGAGCTGAGCAGCGGCCTCATAGCCCAACGTGCCGGAGCGTCCGATGATGCCCACATGACCGGGCAGATAGATATGCCCCGGCATGATGCCCAGCAGCGCCTTGCCCGGGCTGATCGTGCCAGCGCAATTCGGTCCGGTGAGCACCATGCGGCGGTCTTTTGGATAGCGGTACATATAGCGTTTCACACGGATCATGTCCTGTGCGGGGATACCGTCCGTGATGCAGACGCAGTACTGAATTCCCGCATCTGCGGCTTCCATAATGCTGTCAGCCGCAAAAGGCGGCGGGACGAAAACCAGCGACGCCTCCGCCCCGGTGGCGGTAACCGCGTCCTCGACTGTATCGAAAACCGGCACGCCCTCAACCGTCTGGCCGCCCTTGCCGGGGACCACGCCACCGACGACGTTGGTGCCATAGGCGATCATGTCAGCCGTGTGAAAACGCGCCATCTTGCCGGTAATGCCCTGCACGATGACGGGTGTGTTTGCATCAATAAAAATGCTCATGTCGCAAGCCTCACTTTGGTATTTTGGGAAAGGTCATTCTGCCACGCACCGACCGCGCGCTCGGCGGCTTCCATCAATGTGGTTGCACGGATGATCGGCAGGCCGGATTGGGCGAGGATCTTCTGCCCTTCCTCCACGTTGGTGCCGGCCAGTCGCACGATTACGGGCACATCGACCTGCACCTCCCTGAGGGCCTGCACGACGCCTTCGGCCACCCAGTCACAGCGGTTGATCCCCGCAAAGATATTGACGAGGATCGCCTGCACGCTCTTGTCCGACAGCACCAGCCGGAAAGCCTTGGCCACACGTTCGGGCGTGGCCCCACCACCGATATCGAGGAAGTTCGCAGGCTCCCCACCGGCCAGTTTGATCGTGTCCATCGTCGCCATGGCAAGGCCAGCCCCGTTCACGATGCAGCCGATATTGCCGTCCAGGCCAACATAGGACAGACCGCGATCGGCAGCCCGGCTTTCGCGCGGGTCCTCTTGCGATTTGTCGCGCAATTCGCTGATCTGTGGGTGGCGGAACAACGCGTTGTCGTCAAAGGTCATCTTGGCATCCAGCGCCAGAATACGATTGTCACCGGTCACAACGAGCGGATTGACCTCGACCATCGTGGCGTCATATTCGCGAAATGCCCGGTAGCAGCCCTGCAACGTGCGCACCATGCGCTGCGTCAAGGCCGGATCAATGCCCAGCTTGAACGCGATCTGGCGGCATTGGAAATCCTGCAGACCAACCGCCGGTTCCACGGTGTCGCGCACAATGCTGTCGGGCTTGTCGGCCGAGATATCCTCGATCTCCATGCCCCCTTCGGCAGAGGCGACGATCATGACACGCTGCGACGTGCGGTCCAGAACGAACCCGAGGTAAATCTCGCGTTCGATCGGCACGGCACCTTCGACATAGACGCGGTAAATGCCCTTGCCCTCCGGTCCGGTCTGATGCGTCACCAGCTTGCGGCCAAACAGGCCCTCGCAGGTCTTGTGAATCTCGACGTCGCTGTCGCACACCTTCACGCCGCCCGCCTTGCCGCGGCCACCTGCGTGCACCTGCGCCTTGACGACCCAGCGGTCCCCGCCAAGTTCGCGCGCCCGATATGCCGCTTGTTCAGGGCTGTAGGCCAACGCACCGGGCGGAACATCTACGCCGAAACTGGCGAGAATTTCCTTTGCTTGGTATTCGTGGATATCCATGGTCTCTCCTCCTCCAAAGGACGCTTGACAGGGCGCGCGACTATTCGGCCGCGATTGCCTTGGCGTAGACAGTATTCAGGGCGTTATCGACGCTGGACTGCTCAATCTTGCCACCCATGTCGCGAATGGCTTGGGCGAAACGATGCGCGATGTCCGTGATCGTTGCGCGGTTCAGCAGGTTCAGGATGCCGATGCGCACCTGCACGGGTTCGGACAGGGTCGGCCAGATGCCGAAGTTCTGCGCGCGGCAGGACTGGACCAGCTCCATTTCGCGCCCCGCCAGATCATCCGGCAGGTTCAGCACGATGAGCGATGTCATGTTCGATGTTACCTTGCAGCCCATCGCCTCCACGGCGGCGCGCAGCGCGCTTTCGTGAAAGGCGTACTCCTCGGCGCGCGCTGAAACACCTTGTTCCAGAGTGATCCGCAGCGCCTCATGGAATGCGGCAACGGCATAAGCCGAATGTGTGCGGTGGTAAGTGCCTTTTTCCACATCCTTGCCGTCGATGATGCCCCAGTGGCGCGCTTCGAGGATGGGGTGATGCACAAAGGTACGCGTGCCGGTTGCCTTGAGCGTTTCGATGAAACGATCCGTAAACGACACCGGTGCATAGGTCAGCGGCAGGCAGCAGATGCCTTTCTGCGGGCAGGACGCCCAGCCATGGATGCCGGGAAAATCATCAATCCGGAAATCACCGACGCCCAAAGACGACACCGCGTCCACGAGGCCCATCGCACCGTGCTTTTCGCAGGCTGCGCTGAAACCGGCGATGTCGTTGATGCGGCCCGATCCGGTCTCCCAATGTGCCATTGCGGCCCATTTGGGTTTGTGCTCTGCCAGTGCCGCTTCGATGATGTCACCGGTCACGGATTGCCCGTGTGGCACTTCAATGGTGACGACCGATGCCGCTTGTGGGTTCAGCGAATCCGCTGCGAGTTCGTCTTTGGTCGCCGCTTTCATGCGCACGGTCAGCCCGTCGATGCCGGAAAACGTGCCATTGGTGAAAATAACCACCTTGTCGCCCGGCATCACACCGCTGAACATCACATCAAGGCCGGACCAGCCTGTCCCCGCGACCCCATATGTATGGATGTTTTCAGTGCCCCAGACCGCGCGGAGCATCTTTTTGCATTCGACCATGCCGCGCAACACATCGCCATGCATGTGATCTGCAAGCCCGGCACCGGCATAGGCCGCCAGCACGCGTTCGTCGGTATTTCCGGGGCCCGGGCCAGCGGCGATGGTCTGTGGTATATCAAGCTTGGGGAAGATCTGTGTCATTGGATGGTCGCTCCCTGCGTTCGCCATTGCGTTGATCGGTTGACGTAAGGTTAATTTTATTGATTACGCAAAGAACCCCCTTTAATCCTGCTTTTGGGTATCTAATTTGGTTGTAAAATTACTACCCATTAGTATAGAATACGATTGCATACCGGATTTCGACCTACCCGATTTGATAGAAGTGCTGGAAATTAAGAAAGAAAATCGACGATGAATGACAAAAGGGGAAAGGTCTCGATCATGCTTGGTGACGGCAACCCGCTGGTTCTGTCCGCGCTGTCCGAAGTGTTCGAGCGTGACCCCCGATTCTCTCTTGTGGCCACAAGTGCCACGGCTGAGGGTTTTCTGGGAATGGTCATGCGTGTCCCCGTCGATGTCTGCGTGCTGGATTGGAACATCCCGGCTCTGGGCGGCGAAAAACTCATGGAAGTGCTGCGCGAACAAGAGAACGCGCCGCGCATCGTGGCCTACGGCAATGACGGCGACCCGGGCGTTCCGCGCCGGGCGATGGCCTCGGGCGCGGCGGCCTGCGTCGCACGTTCTGCGCCGACAGAATCGATCGTGCAAACCTGTCTTGATGTGGCAGATGGCAAGATGGTGTTCCCGTATCTGGACATCCGCGAGATCAAGACCGATCCGATCGAAACCCTGTCGCGCAAGGAGCGTGAAATCCTCGATGCGCTGGCCGAAGGGCTGACCAACAAGCAGCTTTCAGCGCGGCTTGAGATTTCAACCAACACGGTCAAATTTCATCTCTCAAATATCTTTGACAAGCTGTCGGTAAGGAACCGGACGCAGGCGATTGCACATTACTATGCATCAAAGGCACGCAGACCCACATAGCCCTGTCAGTATACACTGATATGCAAAACTATTTCTTGACAGTAATAATAATTTACCGAATGCAATAGGGGCTTCACACGCAACTTTATTCCGAAAGGTCCCCTTGCCATGTCATTCCATCCTGTTGAACAAGCTCCTGGTCGCCTGAACAGATCGGAGCTGGCTGTTCCTGGTTCCCAGCCTCAAATGTTTGAAAAAGCGGCGCAATCCGACGTTGATGTGATCTTTCTGGATCTTGAGGACGCGGTCGCTCCGGATGAAAAGGAGCAGGCGCGCAAGAACATCATCAAGGCCCTGAACGAGATCGACTGGGGCACCAAATCCATGTCGATTCGGATTAACGGTCTGGACACACATTACATGTATCGTGATGTCGTGGACGTGGTGGAGCAAGCCGGAGAGCGACTTGACCTCATCATGATTCCCAAGGTCGGGACGGCTGCGGACGTCTATGCCGTGGACATGATGGTCACACAGATCGAGGACGCGAAAGGGTATTCAAAACGCATCGGGTTTGAACATATTATCGAGACCGCTCTGGGGATGCAGAACGTCTCCGAGATTGCCGCCGCTTCAAAGCGCAACGAAAGCCTGCATTTCGGTGTGGCCGATTATGCGGCCTCCACGCGCGCGCGCACCACGATCATTGGCGGCGTGAATCCGGACTACTCCGTGCTGACCGACCCGGACGGCGATGGCAACCGCGCAACCCATTGGGGTGACATGTGGCACTATGCGCTCGCGCGGATGGTTGTCGCTGCACGTGCGAACGGGTTGCGTCCCATCGATGGCCCATTCGGTGATTTTCAGGATCCCGATGGGTATAAGGCGGCCGCCTACCGCGCGGCGGTCCTGGGATGCGAGGGCAAATGGGCGATCCACCCCAGCCAGATCGCGCTGGCGAACGAGGTGATGAGCCCGTCCGAGGCTGAAATCACCAAGGCCAAGCGCATTCTGGAAGCCATGGCGCAGGCCGAGGCCGAGGGCAAAGGCGCCGTTTCCCTTGACGGCCGGCTCATCGACTACGCCTCCATCCGACAGGCAGAAGTCCTCGTCGAAAAGGCGCGGCAAATTGCTGACGGATGAACTTTCCGCTCTGAAAGAGGCGGCCAGACAGGCCTTCAAAGCTGCTGTCCAGCGCGCTGATCCCGCGCTGGCCATGCGCGCTGCGCTTGTCCGGCACCCGCCGCCGCGGCCCGGTCTGAGCGGGCGCACCATCGTCATTGCCGTCGGCAAGGCAGCTCCGGCGATGTTACGTGCGCTGCTGCCGCGCCTCGATGGGCGAAGACACCTGATCTGTGTGACGCACCGCGAAAACGACGAACAGGCACCGGGTGCTGAAGTGTTTCGCGCCGGTCACCCCGTGCCTGACAGTGTTGGCGAAACCGCCTCGCTGCGGGTGATCGAGGCGCTGCAACAGGCGACGTCTGATGATGTGGTCATTGCGCTGATTTCGGGTGGAGGTTCCGCCCTTCTTCCTGCGCCACCTGATGGCGTCACTTTGGAAGATAAACAAAAGCTCAATCGCCTGCTCCTGGAAAATGGCCTCGACATTGTCCAGATGAACCTGATCCGGCAACAGGTATCACGGCTCAAGGGCGGCGGGCTGGCACGGCTTGCAGCACCGGCGCAGGTTACGGCCTATATCCTGTCAGATGTGGTGGGCGACGACCTGCGCGCGATCGCCTCCGGCCCGACCGTTTCCCCGATTGGTACGACCGAGGATGCCCGCGATCTGCTGCGCGAGGCAGCGCTTTTCGACCGCATTCCGGCCAACATTCAGGCCCATCTGCGCGTCGCGCGCACCGCGCCGCTTCCGCAGGATGCGGTCAATCACCTGATCGGCGGTAACCGCGAAAGTGTCGAGGCTGCCGCCCAATATCTTTCGCAGCATTATGACACCAAGGTGATCGCAGACCCGTTGATCGGTGATGTGAATACCGCCGCTGCCAGTATTTTCCGCGTTATGAAACAGGAAGTTACATCGCGCCCGCGTGCCATTCTGTGGGGCGGTGAAACGACGGTAAAGATACGTGGCAGGGGCCGCGGTGGGCGCAATCAGGAACTTGCCCTGCGCGTTGCGGCATTGGCAGACAAGGCACCGGTCACAAGACCTTGGGTGTTTTTGTCCGGTGGCACCGATGGGCGCGATGGGCCCACGGATGCGGCGGGGGGCCTTGTCGATCAGGGGACGCTGTCGCGCATTCGTGCCGAGGGGCAGGCGCCAACGGCATTGCTGGATCAAAATGACAGCAACACGGCCCTGCGCCTTGCGGGTGATCTGCTGATTACCGGGCCGACGGGCACAAACGTCGCGGATGTACAGATACTGCTGACCGGCGCGGCCTGACGGGGTTCAGGCCCGCCGCAGCGCACCGTGATCCCGGAGCACTTCGGCCCCTTCGCCCGCACCCTCGCCCTTGCGCCAGTCCGGCAGATCATTGACCAGCATATGAGCCGCACGCCGCAGGGTCGCGCGCATCTTGTCGACGTCCTCCCCGGCCAGATTCACATCGGCAAGGGCGCGGTCGAATGTTTCCAGCCAAAGTTCCGCGTCTTCGGTCCGGATGGGCACATGATCGTGAATCTCACGCAGGTTCATGTGGCCAAAACGCTCGCGATAATAGGCACGCCCGCCAAGAAAGCCCGACATGAATTCAAACTGAGCTTGCCGCGTATGCGACAGCCCATGTCCGCGAAAATGCAGCCGGTGCAATTCGTGAACCTCCGGATCGGTTTCCATGATGTCGTAGAAACGTTCGACCAGCATCTGCAGCGCCGTTTCGCCGCCCATCTTTTGCAAAGCACATGTCATCGTAGCAGCCTAGAAAACCAGTACTTTGCCGTCTTTGATCTGTATCAAGACCGGGGCTTCTCTCAGAAGAAAAATTGCCTGAACAGAAAAATAGTTTATTGTTGTGAATGAAAAGCGCGGTACAGTCGGACAAGGAATTCAGTCGTTTTTCAGCGACATGCAAAGGGGCGCCCAGTTGTGACTGCACTTTACCTTGGACTTGTGGCGGCTTTCTGTTGGGGCCTGCATGACATCGCTATTCGCTACCTGAGCCGCAGTGTCCCTTTGATGGGGGCGCTTCTGGTGGTGCTGACGACAGGGTTGATCTTTCAGAGCCTCGTGATCGTCGTCAATCAGGCCCCATTTCTGCCTCAGGGTCCAGCGCTCTGGAGCGCGATCGGGGCAGGGGTGGCGTTTCTTGTTGCAAGCCTCGGGCTTTACTTTGCTTTCCAGCGGGGGCCGGTGCGGCTCGTCAGTCCGATTATCGGCGCTTTTCCTGTTTTGTCGCTGATCTACGCCGCACTTGCGGGAACACCGATCACATTCGATCAGATCGCAGCGGTGCTGTTGATCGTTGCCGCCGTCGGCCTTGTCGCGATCCTGTCGGATTCCGAAGACACAGACATCCCGCCCAAAGGTCCGACGATCATCTATTCACTACTGTCGGCCGTGGGATTTGCCACGACGTTCAAGCTTGGCCAGATATCCGCAGATCTGGGTGGAGAGTGGCCCGGCACCTTCACGGCCCGCGTCGTGGCACTGGTGTTGTTGGTCACGATCATTATGGCGTTCAAATCGAACATCCGCGTCGGCTGGCGCGCTGTGCCGCCGCTGATTGTCATGGGTCTTCTTGACGGCATCGCGCTCTTGGCGGTCTTTTCGGCGGGGGCCTTTGATCGCCCGGAATATGCCTCCGTCGCAGCTTCGATGTTTGGTCTGTTCACGATCCTGCTGGCGCGCGTTTTCCTCAAGGAATTGATGGGCCCCGCCCAATGGGCGGGATGCGTGGTTGCCTTTTTCGGGATCGGCTACCTGTCGTTTTAGAGCGTCTGACGAAATACCCAAAAACGTCATGTGTCACGTATCGCGTTGAAATCCTTGATTTCAGGCAGCGTTACGTGGTCGAGGTTTTTCGCATGACGCTTCAGGCGTACCAGCCGGCAGCCTTTTGCCGCTCATGCGCGCGTACCGCGTTGCGCATCAGGATCGCAACCGTTACCGGTCCGACCCCGCCGGGCACAGGGGTTACCCATCCGGCGATCTCTTTTACCGCGTCGGTATCCACATCGCCGACGATCCGGGTGTTGCCGTCGGCCTCGGTGATCTGGTTGATGCCGATGTCAATCACCGCCGCGCCGGGCTTGACCATATCCGCGCCGATCAGATGCGCCTTGCCAACCGCGACCACGATGACATCTGCGCGGCGTGAATGCATGGCGACCGAACGCGTCAGGTGATGGCAGACGGTGACCGTCGCACCCTCTGCCATGAGCATCATGGCGGCCGGTTTTCCGACGATCTCGGAATGGCCGACCATGACCACTTCGAGACCTTCCAGTTTAAGCCCGGTTTCCCGGATCAGTTCCACCGCGGCGGCGGCCGTACAGGGGGCCATTGCCACGTCATTATAGACGATATTCCCGATGGAGGCCGGGTTCATGCCTTCGACGTCCTTGAGCGGGTGGATCGCAGACTGCAGCGAGCGGACGTTGATGTGATCGGGCACCGGGCGCTGCAGGATGATGCCCAGAACCTCCGGGTCGTCATTCATCTTCTGGATCATCGCCTTGCATTCGTCCTGCGTGACATCCGCCCCCCAGAACTCCTGATCGAAAGGCAGCCCCGCCGTTGAAGCGGCCCGCGCCTGATTGCGGACATAGACAGCCACCTCGGGCACATCTCCGATGGAGATGGAGACGAGTTTGCCGATCCGGTCCACTTTCTCTGTCACGCTGCGCACCTCTTCGAGGATACGCTCGCGTACGGGTTTGCCCATCAGTAGTCGCGGATCTTGCATTACGCTGTCAGCCCGGTCGGTTCTTCCAGGCCGTTTGCGCGACAGCACGAGGTTACGGTGTTGGCCAACAAACAGGCAATCGTCATTGGTCCGACCCCACCGGGCACAGGCGTGATGGCACCCGCTGTCTCGGCGCAGCTATCATAGTGGCAATCGCCGACCAAACGGGTTTTGCCCTCACCTTTTTCGGGTGCATCAATGCGGTTGATACCCACGTCAATGACTGTCGCGCCGGGCTTGATCCAATCGCCGGGCACCATTTCAGGCCGACCGACGGCCGCGACCACGATGTCAGCGCCGCGCACGACGTCGGGCAGGTCCTTCGTACGGCTGTGGGCGATTGTCACCGTGCAGCTGTCATTCAGCAAGAGTTGCGCCATCGGTTTGCCCACGATGTTTGAGCGGCCAATAACGACCGCGTTCATACCCGACAGGCTGCCATGGTGTTCGCGCAGCATCATCAGGCAACCAAGCGGCGTGCAGGGCACCATGCTTTTCTGTCCCGTGCCCAACAGGCCGACGTTCGAGATGTGGAAGCCATCGACGTCCTTGGCCGGATCAATTGAATTGATGATCAGGTCTTCATCCAGATGTTTGGGCAGCGGCAACTGCACAAGAATACCGTGTACGTTGGGATCCTTGTTCAGCTTGTCAACTACGGCCAGCAAATCAGCCTCGGAGGTGTCGGCATCAAGCTTGTGCTCATAAGAGTTCATGCCCGCTTCGACCGTTTGCTTGCCTTTGGAGCGGACATAGACCTGGCTCGCCGGGTCTTCGCCCACCAGCACGACCGCCAGACCCGGTGTGATGCCGTGATCCTGTTTAATCCGTGTCACATGTTCCGCCACCTGTGCGCGCACCTTCGCCGCAAAGGCTTTTCCGTCGATAATGGTCGCCGCCATGCCAGACCCTTCTTTCTTCAAAATGTATGTTGTTTTGGTATGAGGACGGGCGGCGCTCAAACGCCGCGCCCGATCCCTCGGTCGGGGTCCCGGGACCGGGACCCCCTGTGCGTTCAGAACAGACCTTCGATCTGACCGTCTTCGTTCAGATGAATGTTTTCGGCCGATGGCACACGGGGCAGGCCCGGCATTGTCATGATCTCGCCGCAGACGACGACGACAAAACCGGCACCGGCGGACAACCGCACCTCGCGCACGGGCACCGAATGACCGGTGGGCGCGCCGCGCAGGTTGGGATCGGTCGAGAAGGAATACTGCGTCTTGGCCATGCAGACCGGCAGGTGGCCGTAGCCCTGTTCTTCCCAGAGTTTCAACTGATCGCGGACCTTCTTGTCCATCAGCGCTTCGTCGGCGCGGTAGATACGCTTGGCGATGGTCTGGACTTTCTCGGCCAATGGCATGTCGTCGGGATAGATCGGCGCAAAATTCGCGCTGTCTTTCTCGGCCACTTCGACAACCTTGCGCGCAAGATCGGCGGAACCCTCGGAACCCAACTCCCAATGGCGGCTCAACACAGCTTCGGCACCGTGTTCGCTGACATATGACTTGATGGCCTCGACTTCCGCATCCGTATCCGTGACAAAGTGGTTGATCGCCACGATGACGGGTACGCCGAACGACTTCAGGTTTTCGATGTGACGGCCAAGGTTGGGGCAACCCTTCTTGACCGCGTCGACGTTCTCTGCACCAAGGTCTGCCTTGGCCACGCCGCCATTCATCTTCATCGCGCGCACAGTTGCGACACACACCACAACCGATGGGGCAATGCCAGCCTTGCGGCACTTGATGTTCATGAACTTCTCGGCCCCAAGGTCGGCCCCGAAGCCCGCCTCTGTCACCACGTAATCGGCCAGTTTGAGGGCGGTCGTCGTCGCGATCACCGAGTTACAGCCATGCGCGATGTTCGCGAAGGGTCCGCCATGCACAAAGGCCGGGTTGTTTTCCAGCGTCTGCACAAGGTTGGGCTGCATCGCATCTTTCAGCAGAACCGTCATCGCGCCTTGCGCTTTGATGTCCCGGCAGAAGACCGGCGAGCGGTCGCGGCGATAGGCCACGATCATGTCGCCGAGGCGCTTTTCAAGATCCTTGAGATCTTTGGCCAGACACAGGATCGCCATGACTTCGGAGGCCACGGTGATGTCAAACCCGGCCTCACGCGGGAACCCGTTGGCAACGCCACCAAGCGACGCCGTGATCTGGCGCAGCGCGCGGTCATTCATGTCAACAACGCGCCGCCACTGGACACGGCGAACGTCGATCTCCGCTTCATTGCCCCAATAGATGTGGTTGTCAATCATCGCCGACAAGAGAGAGTGCGCCGATGTGATGGCGTGGAAGTCGCCGGTGAAGTGGAGGTTCATATCCTCCATCGGCACAACCTGCGCATAACCGCCCCCGGCAGCGCCGCCCTTCATCCCGAAGTTCGGGCCGAGCGAGGCTTCGCGGATACAGATCATTGCATTCTTGCCAATGTGGTTCAACCCGTCGCCCAGACCCACGGTGGTGGTTGTCTTGCCCTCACCGGCCGGGGTCGGGTTGATCGCGGTCACAAGCACCAGACGCCCGTTTGGCTTGTCCTGAACCGAGTTGATAAAACTCTGGCTGACCTTGGCCTTGTCGTGGCCGTAAGGCAGCAGGTCATCGGACCCGATGCCGATCTTTTCGCCAATCTCCTGGATCGGGCGTTTCTTTGCTTCTCTCGCGATTTCGATGTCTGACTTATATGCCATGATCTGTCCCTGTAATTTGGAGGTTGGTTATTCAGCCGCGACGCGGGTGATCGCTTCGACCCGCACCGCAGCGAATTTGAATTCCGGGATCTTGCCGTAGGGGTCGATCGCCGGGTTGGTGAGCACATTCGCCGCCGCTTCGACATAGGCAAAGGGCACAAACACCATGTCCTCAGACACAGCCCGGTCCGAACGGGCCATGATGTCGATGCTGCCCCGGCGCGTGGTCAGTCGGACCATGTCGCCCGGCTCAACACCCAGTCGGCGCAATGTCTTGGGGTGCAGCGAACAATTTGCCTCGGGCTCGACCGCATCAAGCACGCTGGCACGGCGCGTCATGGATCCCGTGTGCCAGTGTTCCAACTGACGTCCGGTCGTCATGATCATCGGATATTCCGTGTCCGGTGCCTCATCCGGTGGGATGACGCTGGCGGGGGTGAACCGCGCGCGCCCATCGGGACGTGGGAAGCCATCACCAAACACCACCGCCTGACCGGGGTCGGTTTCCGAAAGCGACGGATAGGTGACGGTCTCGGTCTTGAGCCGTTCCCACGTGATATTGTCGAGCGACGGCATGACCTGCTTCATCTCGTCAAAGACCTGACTGACGTCAGTATACTCCCACGGTAAACCGAGACGTTGCGCCAGTTCGACCGTGATCGCCCAATCCTCGCGCGCCTCGCCGGGCGGTGGGACCGCGGGACGCACACGCTGCACCTGGCGGTTGGTGTTGCTGACGGTCCCGTTCTTTTCGTAAAGCGCCGAAGCCGGCAGGATCACATCCGCGAAACACGCGGTTTCCGTCAGGAAGATATCCTGCACGACAAGATGCTCAAGCTTGGCAAAGGCTTCACGCGCGTGATCCACATCGGGATCGGACATGGCCGGGTTTTCGCCCTGAATATACATGCCCTTGATATTGCCTGCATAAACCTGATCGACGATCTCGGTGACGGTCAGGCCCTTTTGATCAGACCAATCCTCGTCGCGTCCCCAGACACCAAAGATATCTTCGCGCACTTCCGGGTCCGTGACCGAACGATAATCCGGCAGGAACATCGGGATCAGTCCCGCATCCGACGCACCTTGCACGTTGTTCTGACCCCGCAGCGGGTGCAGACCCGACCCCGGACGCCCCACCTGACCCGTCATCAGAGCCAGTGAGATCAGACAGCGCGAGTTATCCGTCCCGTGGATGTGTTGTGAAACGCCCATGCCCCAGAAAATCATGGCGGCATTGGCACCGGCGAAGGTCCGGGCGACGTCGCGGATGACCTCCGGCGCGATGCCGCAGATCGGCTCCATCGCCTCCGGGGTGAAGGCTTTGAGGTGTTCTTTCTCAGCTTCCCAGTTTTCGGTGTAGGCTTCGATATACTGCTGGTCGTAGAGGTTTTCCTCGACGATCACGTTCATGATCGCGTTCAGCATCGACACATCCGCACCGGGGCGGAATTGAAGCATGTGAGAGGCAAACCGCTTGAGCCCCTGCCCACGCGGGTCCATCACGATCAGCTTGCCGCCGCGTTTTGTGAACTGCTTGAAGTAGGTCGCCGCCACAGGATGGTTTTCGACCGGGTTCGCGCCGATGACGATGGCGACATCGGCGTTCTCGATCTCGTTGAACGTCGCTGTCACCGCACCCGATCCGACGTTTTCGATCAGGGCCGCCACCGAGGAGGCGTGGCACAGACGCGTGCAGTGATCGACGTTGTTGTGCTTGAACCCCTGACGGATCAGCTTCTGGAACAGATAGGCTTCTTCGTTTGTGCATTTGGCCGACCCAAAGCCTGCGACGGACTGACCGCCATGGGCCTGTCGCAGTTTGGCCAGACCACCGGCGGCGGCCTCCATCGCTTCTTCCCAGGTTGCTTCGCGGAAATGCGTGAGCAGATTGCCGGGATCGACGTTCAGCCCTTTGGGTGGCGCGTCTTCGCGGCGGATCAGCGGTTTCGTCAGGCGATGTTCGTGGTGGATATAGTCAAATCCGAACCGTCCCTTGACGCAAAGGCGACCTTCGTTGGCGGGGCCATTGATGCCTTCGACGTATTTGACCTTGCCGTCCTTGACCTTCAGCGACACCTTGCAGCCGACACCGCAGAACGGGCAGACGCTTTCCGTCTCGCTGTCAAAGTCCGCGCTGTCGCCAACCTGATCCGTATCCACCACCGTCGATGGCATCAGCGCCCCGGTCGGGCAGGCCTGAACGCATTCGCCACAGGCCACGCAGGTGCTCTCGCCCATCGGATCCGCGAAATCAAAGGTGGGATAGGCGTCATGGCCGCGCCCCGCCATGCCGATCACGTCATTGACCTGCACATCACGGCAGGCGCGCACGCAAAGCCCGCATTGAATACAGGCATCAAGGTTCACCGACATCGCCACGTGGCTGTCATCCAGCAGCGGGATGCGGCCCTCTTCCAGCTTGGGGAAGCGGCTGACGTCGATACCGTTTTCGTCGGCCATGTCCCACAGGTGGGAAGACTTGTCATGCGCCACCTCGCGCTCGGGCTGATCCGCAAGCAAAAGCTCCATCACCATCTTGCGGGCGCTTTCGGCGCGGTGCGTGTCGGTGGTGACAACCATACCTTCGGAAGGTTCGCGGATGCAGGACGCGGCCAGAACGCGTTCGCCCTCGATCTCGACCATGCAGGCACGGCAGTTGCCGTCAGGACGATAGCCCGGCGCGGGCTTGTGGCACAGATGCGGGATCTTCAGACCGCGGCCGTTGGCCACTTCCCAGATCGTCTCGCCCGGTGCGGCAGTGACGGTTTTACCGTTCAGGGTGAAGGTGATGCTCTCGCTCATGGCTTAAATCTCCTCCGGAAAATGCTTCATGGTCAGGCGGATCGGATTCGGTGCCGCCTGTCCAAGACCACAGATCGACGCGTCGACCATCGCGGTGCTCAACTCGTCCAGCAGATCGGTATCCCACTTATCCGCCTGCATCAGCTTGACCGCCTTTTCGCAGCCGACACGACAGGGCGTGCACTGACCGCAGCTTTCATCCTCGAAAAAGCGCAGCATGTTCAGCGCCGCATCGCGGGCTTTGTCCTGATCAGACAGTACCACCACAGCCGCGGAGCCGATGAACGTGCCAAGCGGTTGCAGCGTGTCGAAATCCAGCGGCACATCGTTGATCGACGCGGGCAGAAGACCCGAGGAAGGGCCGCCGGGCTGGTAGGCTTTGAATACATGACCCTCGGCCATGCCGCCTGCCGCCTCGATAATATCGGTGATCGTGGAGCCAGCCGGCAACAGATAGACACCCGGCTTGGCCACACGGCCCGACACCGAATAGCTGCGCAACCCGACGCGCCCGTTCTTTTCTGTCGACGACAGGGTTTCGGGCCCTTCGCGGCAGATGCGCGCAACCCAATGCAGGGTTTCGATATTGTGCACAAGCGTCGGCTGCCCAAACAGACCGACCTGCGCGACATAAGGCGGGCGGTGGCGTGGCAATCCGCGTTTGCCCTCGATGCTTTCGATCATCGCGCTTTCTTCGCCGCAGATATAGGCACCGGCCCCGCGACGCAGGTCGATAAATCCGGGGGCGACAATCCCCGCATCCTCAAGCGCCTTGATCTCTTCGGCGAGGATATGCAGCACCGCAGGGTATTCATCGCGCATGTAGATATAGCAGCGCTCGGCCTCGACAGCCCAAGCGGCGATCAACATGCCCTCAAGGAACAGATGCGGCGTGCGTTCGAGGTAATAGCGGTCCTTGAACGTACCCGGCTCGCCCTCGTCCCCGTTCACCGCCAGATAGCGTGGGCCGGGGTTGGCGCGCACAAAGCCCCACTTCTTCCCCGACGGGAAGCCTGCGCCGCCCAGACCCCGCAGGCCGGATGCCAGCACCTTATCCTGCACCGCTTCCCAGTCGCCGTTTTCGCGCAGGTCCTGCAAAGCGGTGTATCCGCCCTCCGCCTGATACTTGGCGAAGGTTTCATAGTCGGGGATATCCGCATGAGTATGGTTCGCAGCGATTGCGGCCCGCACCTTTTCGGGCGTGGCGTGGTCAATGTGATGATGGCCCAGTTCCAGAACGGGAGCCGTGTCACAACGGCCCATGCAGGGCGCGCGCAGCACGCGCACCTCGGTCGGATCAAGCCCATCCTCAAGCGCCGCCTTCAGCTGCTGCGCACCGGCAAGTTCGCAGGACAGGGAATCACAGACGCGGATGGTCAAGGCGGGCGGCGGCGTCTCGTTTTCCTTCACCACATCAAAATGCGCATAGAAGGTTGCGACTTCATAGACCTCGGCCATGCTCAGGCGCATCACCTCGGCCAGTGCCCGCAGGTGCCGCGCGGAAAGGTGCCCGTAAGCGTCCTGAATCAGATGAAGAAATTCGATCAGCAAATCACGGTCCAATGGACGCGAGCCGATCAGCGCTTGCACTTCTTCAAGCGCCACATCATCATACTGCCGACCCTTCGGAGTCTTGCGACCCTTCCCGCGTCCGGACTTCCAGATACCTGTGTCATCTAACGACATGAGCGTGAATCCCCTTGGCCAAGGTTATAATTCTGTTTCCCAATAAGCAATTTATTTTACTCTTGGTCAACGGGGAATTCGCGTTGGGCGTCGGTAAAAAACCGGTTTTCACCCAAGATCCGCGCGCTCAATCTGCTGAAAGACGCGTATCGGAAACTTTTTACCCGGTGCCCTTTGCGCGGCCAGGAAAATCTGCACCGGAGTTGGTGTGCGAGAATCCATGCCAGCGGGGTTATGCCTTTTAAACTCTGTTTCTTGTAACCTGTGTGCAAGCCCCTGAACAGCCCGGTTTCCCGCTATGCCCGACACAGACCTGTTGACGCGGAAAGTGTCCCGCGCATTAAGGCGTCGGGTCCGCATTTCTGGTGCGTTTGGCAAACTGCTCAAGGCTCATGCGAAAACCTGACCCACGTAACGCGGTCTGAAATCAAAGGGTTCAACGCGTTACGTGAGACTTGATGGCTCAGGTGTTTCGTCTGACGCTCAGGGCATTGGGCCGTTTTTGTGCCGTTGGTAGGAGCTTACCGCCAACATGACGCCAAGCACCCCGATCAATGTCCACATAAAGCGACCCGGCCACACAGCATGCGGATCACAATTCGCCAGAATGAAGAGCGTTGCGATCAACACGACATGTCCGGACCACACAAGGCCGACCCACATGAAGCGAAAGGCGATTTGATCGGCCAGCCCACTGTAAAACGACCGCCACGTCAAAACCCCGACCAGAATGAACAGAGCAATCGCGCCCAGCGTTATCCTTGCACGGTTGGGGCACCAGTAGTTGCATGTATTGGTGATAATGGTTTCAAACCCTGCCAGTGAAGGCGGAAGCTGCTTGTCGAAGTATTTCGAAATTATCGCCGTCATTTCGGCGTTATCGTCAGACTGCGGGTCCAGAACGGGCCAGAATCCGATACCGGAAAAGTTGTCCTTGAAATAGACGACGTCATCGTCAAATTGCGAGAACTCCTTTGCGGGTGTGGTGTCAAAGGCGTCTTCGTGCGGGGTGCTCTTGATAAATCTGTGCCCACCCGGTGGGACCACAGGAATGATGCTGCGCAAAACGTCTGCGCGCACCGGCCCCTTGAACAGGCCCTCTTCCATGCGCAGGCGCAACTCCTTTTTTGCATCCGATGTCGGACGCTCCAGAAACAGGAGGATCTTGTCCACGATCTCCACCGTTTCCCGACTTGTTTCTGTTTGGGTGTTAACGTCCTGAAAGGGGTTCAACGCCGATAGGAAATTGCGCAAAAGGCTTTGATCCTTGTCGTTCAGCACCCTGATTTCGTTCGGGACCAGTAATTCATAAAGATCATCAAAAACCCCCGTGCGCTCTTCGCCTTTGTTCTCGGGAACCACCGGGAAGTCGAAAGCGACGTTGATCGTTGTGTTTTCCCGATCTGGCAGTTCCTGATAAACGCGCCTGATGATCGACACCATTGTGCGCATGTTGTCTGCATCAGTCAGCCGGGTGCCCGGGTAATCGTGAAAGATCAGCGTGACGCCATCGGGCTGCATCGGATCAAACAGGGTCGGAATGGCGGCGGTCACGTTCTGCGGCTTGCGCCCTTCAACCCGGTTGAAAGCACCCATTTCGGTTGCAATGTCATCCACGACATATTCGATGTCCGCCGGGGTCCAGTCCATCCAGTCGCGCAAATCGAACGCCAGTTCGGCCTTGGCTCTGTATTGATGTGCTGAATTGATGAATTGCCGACGCGCCGCGCGCCATTGACCACGATTGTACAGCAGCGCGCGATCACCATCCCCCTTAGTGAACTCAAGCCCGTAAAAGGCGATGTGATCAATGACGCTGAAATCAACCTTGGTTTGTTGTTTCGGCTCTGTCTCCTCGGCTTCGGGGTCTTCTGTCGGCACAGATCTGGCGGGTGGCTGTGCCAGCCAAAACGGATAAAAACCATAGACCTGCAGATCTTCGCTTTTGCGTTCTGGAACGCACTTGCAGTCCTCGATTTCGAACGGCTCATAGACACGGGTGACTTCAGGGTCATCAATCGTCTTCTGCGCCGCCTGAACGAGCCGCTCGGTGACAAACCTCGACAAATCGCCTTTTCCATCGATCTTGGCGACATTCGCAACGGCCTCGGTGAAGAGACGACGGCTGGGGTAGGCAACACCGATGAGCGGCTTGAGCCGGTCCGCCAGACCCTCTGCCGTTACATCTGCGACGGTGGCCTGAATAAAGGGCAGCGCGAGGATCTCGTCCTGAAGTGCCTCCGTCAGTGTCCAGTCGGAGGTCACGGAGGGCTCAATCCCCTGAACCTGTGCCTTGACCTTGCGTTCTGCCTGAGCGGTCGCGGCCTCCTCCAGCGCGGCGCGGGCTTGCGCGCGCATCAGTTCAGGCACGGTGACATCCGACAGCGGCGTGTCCTGCAAGGCCTGCGAAAGCTCCGGGTTATCGATGGCTGATGCCACCGCCTGATCGGTGGCATCGGTAACCGTCATGCGCGGTGTCGGGTCCGGTTCGGCATCGGTATCCAATTCCAGCAATGCCGTATCCGTGGGCGGCGGCACGGGTTCTGATGCGGCCGCCAGTACATCCGCAGCGGCATCCACTTCCGCGTCGATTGCGTCTTTCTGTGCGTCCATCAATGCAGTCTGGATGCGATTGACCAGCCCTGCCTTGGTGGGTTCGCGCACGGTGATCATGTTTTCGACAACGGGCAGCGCGGTTTCAAACGCGGGGTTGCCCTGCAGTTTATCCGTCACCGAAGGCCGCAGCAGAAAGGACAGGGGCAGCTTTTCGTCCCCCGTGACAAGCTTCTCGATCTCGTCAAGGATGCAGTCTCCGAGGTCTACAGCCAGTACCGGGCGCAGATCCCGCCACAGCGCCTGCGGGCTGTCATGGCCCGGATTATCCGCGCGGAATCCCTCAAGGATCGGGGTGAGCGAGACCAGAAAGTTCAGATCAGCGATGTCGCTCTCTTCAAGCGCATAGTAGGTCAGCGTCTCTTCAGTGGTTTGGGGCGAGCATGGGCCACCCGTGTAGGGCGCAGGCACACCGGATTGCGCTGCATATTCGTCGATGAGCTTGATGACCGCGTCAACTGTTCCGACCAATCTGCGCAACCGGTTTTCTTTCTCTTCCGCCGCGATCCAGACGATGAAACCCCTGCTTTGTAAGATACTCAGCGCACCGGGGCGTCTTGCCTCGATCTGGCCGAAACGCTCCATGCCTTGCTGCCATGCATCCAGCCCCCCTGCCACGGGCAGAAGGTCACATATCTGGACCTCGGATTTGTCGCGGAAAATATTCGTCAGAGTTGTCAACGCCTGACTTGCGCTGGGGATTTGAGCGAGAACACCGCCGGAGGTTGCGCAATCATAGGTGAGTGCCCGGCGGCCAAGCGCCAGCGTTGTCATCGCCGTCGTGCCCGCAAGCCGCAGCGCCAGTGCCGGGTCGCCTTGCGCATCAGCCGGTCCGGGCAGGCTCATGGTGAAGAGTTGCGTTGACCAGCCGGGCCAGTTTTGTTGCAGCCGCGCGTATTGTATCGTCAACCGCAGCGTGGCGCGTACATTGTTTACGCCGTCGGGCATCGGCACATCTTCGCACAACACGCGCAATCGCTCGCGTGTGTATATTCCCAACTTGCCGTCCGTTAGTGCCGGGTTCGCGTCTCTATAGGCGGTGCGCAGGCCCAACTGCACCTCGCGGATGTTCGCGGGGGCGAGTTCATCGACCGTGATATCGTCAAAATCCGAGCAGGCGGCGACAGCGGCGGTTGCCATCGCGATGGTAACCACAAAAAGGGCCATCATATGACGCAAACTGGTCCTGAGGAGGCTCATGATGTTCGTCCTTCTTTACGCATTTCGGCTGCGATCGCGGATTTCAGGTCTTGCGCTGCAACGGTTTCGGCCCCTCGGCGCAGAGCACTCACGGCGGCATGGCGGACCACATTGGAAATGGCTGCACCGGACAGGTCGTAATCCATCGCCAGTTGTTTGATATCAATCTCGGGTGCCAGTGGCACGCTGGCCAACGTGTTGCGCCACAGCATCTCGCGTTCCGGCGGGGTGGGGCGGGCAAAGCCGATGGCACTTTGGAAGCGGCGAAAGAACGCGTCATCAATGTTGCTGCGCAGGTTGCTGGCAAGGATCACAAGGCTTTCGCACTCTTCAATTCGCTGCAGCAGATAGGAGACTTCCTGATTGGCGTAGCGGTCATTGGACGAACTGGTGGCAGTGCGTGCCCCAAAAAGCGCATCGGCCTCGTCAAAGAACAGAATCCAATCCCGTTCTGCCGCCATGTCAAAGATGATCCCCAGATTTTTTTCCGTCTCTCCGATGTATTTGGAAACGACCATCGACAAATCCACGCGGTAGACATCAAGGTTGGTGCGCTGGCCCAAAAGTGTTGCGGTGAGTGTCTTGCCTGTGCCGGGCGCGCCGTAAAACAGTGCTTTGTATCCGCGTCCGAACTGACGCCCGAGCCCCCAGTCACCAAGGATCTTATCCCTGTTCTGCAACCACGCCAGAATGTGATCAAGTTGATCGCGTATCGCTGCGGGCAGGATCAGATCGTCCCAGCTGAGCCTCGTGCTCAGACGACGGGCCGGAAAGTTGGGCGCAAAGTCTGGCCGGGGCGGCGTGCCATCACAAAGCGCGACGACGCGGTGCATCGGCAGGTCCAGCCGACTGGCCTGCGACGGAGGGGTTTGCACAAGTGACACACCCGCTTGCAGGCGCAGCGCGTGTTCCGGTTCAAACAGGCGCATGGCCGCAATGCGCGCGGCCGTATCCGTTCCTGCAATCAGGAACAGTGCGGTTTCCACGGTCGGCACAAAGGCCGTGCTCGCATCAGGAAGGCCGCCGAACTGGGAAAACGCGCGGTCGATTGCGGCATTCTTGACGTAAAACGGGTCCAGCACGGCGGAGTTTACATGCGGCGCGATGGCCAGGGCCAGCACAAGCCGGGCCTCGGGCGATAACCCATGTTGCGATATCAGATCGGCCAGCACCGTGTTGCCTTGGTGCGAAGGTGCGCGGGGCAGGTCAAATGCGGTGTCAGCCCCCTTGAAGAAGTGTTCGAGGCGTGCCGCGATGACCTGTTCAAGCCATTTGATTTCAATGGCGACGGCCCGGGCATTCAGTTTTTGCACAGAGGCGCGGTCATTTCCGTCAAGCATCCGGGTCCTCCCTCCATGTGACATGACAGGGCAGGGGCATCCACGGCAGGACAAGACGGTCGATGCTCCAGGGCAATCCATCCAGCAACATGTCAAACGGGCCGGGCGTGACGCGCAGATGCGTGCCCGTCTCGTCAAAACGCAATGTGCCGGTGCGGCGCAAGAAGGTCTCGCGCAGTCCGTCCGGAGACGTCGCACCAAGTTTCCCCCAGCGCGCGACGACCGAACGCAAAAGGCCGTCCATAAGCGCCTGTGCGTCCTCATCCGGCGCAAGCGGCATTAGCAGGGGGGATGCCGCATCAAGGCCAAGGATGACGCGGTGAAACGGGTCAGGCGTTGGCCCCGGTGTCGTATCGGCAAGACAGTGCAAGGCGCCGAGTGCTTTGGGGTAGTCCGCTTCATGCAGCGCCTTGCCATCCCATTCGATTTTCAGCCGTTCAAACAGAAGGGTGAAGAACGGACCCAACAGTACAAGGCCCGCGACCTCGGTTACCAACAGCGTTTCGCTGTCTGTTTCAGGCGGTTTTTCCGGCACGTCCGTTTGGGTAAGCGGAGTCGGCTGGGGTGTTGTCTCCAGAAGCGCCTCGATGGCGCTATGTGTTTGTCGTCTCAGCGCAGTTTCATCCGCACCGATCGGAATGCTGAGCCGAGCGGCAACCACACGCAGCGCGGATTGTCGCTTTTGCGCATCCGGTTCGATTTCCTGCGCTGTCGCCAGAAGGTACTCCGAAAGGGTGAGTTGCGCGCTATCACGCGCGAGCAACAAGGTGAGCGCCGTGCGCAAATTGGCCGTTCTCAGCGCAGTTTCATCGGTGGGCTGTACCATGGGCCAGGCGCGCAAAAGCAGTTCTGCTGCGTCTGAAAACTGCGTTCTATCCGGCGCGGCCAGCGCTTTGCTCAGGGCGGCGGCTCTTGCGATGAGATCCGCGTCGGAACGTTCACCGGCCGGTTGGTCTGGCGGTGCGCCCGTTTCGGGATTGCCTGCGGCTGCTTTGGTGGGATCAGACGTCTCTGACCGGGTTTCTGTCTGGCTTGATCGCCGCTGATCTGGTTCCATGGGAACGGACCCGTTGGCCGGTCGCGCCAGTATCCGCTCAATCTCGGATGGATGAAAACCGGCCAGGATCATCACGGTTTCTGCCAGACTGCCGGTTGTGCGCGCTTTCTTTTCCAGATGCGGTTGCGCCGCCGCTTCCGGATCGGGGTCGGACGGGTTTTCGCGCTCCGTCGCCCCATCCTCTTCTGCGGTGGTTTCCCCGCCCGTGCGCTCTGCGGGAGACATCTTTTCAGCGGGGGTTTCGACCCTTTGCGCAAGGTCCTCGAAGTCAAGCAAATCGCCGTTGAGTAGCGCAAGCACCGCTTGCTGCATCGCAAGGCGCGGCGACTTTGCGCTGTCTCTCAGTCTTGAAAGATGCGCGATCAGCAGGGTTGCACCGGGTGGCAGAAGCCTGCGGGCAAGGGCAAAGGCGTCGGCGGTTGTGAGCTGCGCAACTGCCTTGGCAAAGGTCGCCGGGTCTGACGCAAAAAGGGCTGCGATGCTGTCAGCCTCAAGCGGGGCTTTGGCGAGCAGCGGGCCTGCATCCGACTGCGCTTGTGCCAAAAGCCTGACCAGTACATTGAGCGCGCCAAGGTCGGACGCTGCATCGAAAACCGCAGTCGGGCTTTGCATCAGCTGTGCGATACAAACATCTTTCGCGGTCTCTCCGGGCCGGATGCCCAGAGCTTGCGCAATTTCGGTTAACATGAGGGCGTCCGCTTCATCACTCGCTGCGGCAGGTTCCGCAGTCTCATGCTGCGACGGACTGGGGTTTGAAACGGCGCGATCCCGCTCAGGCTCTGGTGGTCGCACCTCGCTAGCATCCGGTTGGCTGTTTTGGCGCGGTTCAATCTGATGCGCTTTCGTCGCCTCTGGCGCGCCATGCGCGCCTTTGGCTTGGGGCAGGTTCCCGCTGGGTGTGGTCGGTGATACTGTGGAACTGTTCACGCTTTTTTCAGGCGAAGCTTGCGATCTCGCAACCTCAGCAGCCGTTTGTGGCTGTTCTGGAGACACCAGAGATGCTGCGCCAGATCCGATATCCAGAAACGGCAGCAAACGGTGAAGAAGCGCAAAAGATCGTTCGCGGGCGACCGCCCCAGGAACGCCGGCCTGCAACAGGCCGTGTATCAGATGCTTCCTTGCGTTGGTCAGGCGCAGACTGAACGCATCAGAGCCATTGAGCGCTGCATGCAAATCACGCGCGATGTCCGGCGGCGACGTGGTCGCAGCCGCGTTTGACGCTTCTGTAACCGGGACTTGGTCTGGTTGCCCTGCCTGCGGATGCCCCGACTGTTGCCCGGACGGGGCATCTTGCGTGGCAGCATGCTCGGTGCGCGTTTCCAGAAGCGTAAGCGCCCGGGAAACCGTGTGAGCAAGCTCACCCGTGAGGCGTCGGTCCAAGGTTTGTGCCTCTTTGGCATCTGCGGATGAGGCCGCGCGCAGGATGTGCCGCAGGGCCTGACTTTCTGCTGAGCGACGATCCAGCCGCGCCAGAATCTTGGGCAGGGTTTTGTTGCCTGACGCAGCCTGCGTCCAGCGCATGAAGGCGTCGATGTGATCTGCGATCTGCTGTGGCAAGGCGGTCGGTTGATCCGTTTCCGGCTCTGTGCGGACTTGCGCGTCATCAGCGGGATCGCTTTCGCTCTTTGGCAAGGTGGCGTGCGATGTCGCGTCGTCTTTCGGCTTTGCAGGGACCGCGCGCGGGCCAGAAGCCGTTGGCGCGGGGGGCAGGTAATCCGCAAGCGCATATCGCAGCTTGGTTGCAAGCACATAGCGCACGTCTGACCAGACGGGATCATCGGGCCAGTGGCCCAGATCAATCTCGATCCGGTCTGCCCGAATGTCGATCCCGTCCCACTCGGGCGCATCAAGGACATCGGATAGCGCAGGCAGGATTTCGCGGCGCACAGCGGCCAGCAGGGTTTCAGGCGACGAAAGCGGCCCGGTCAGCCGGGTCACATGAAACGCCGCGTCACAGTTATCGATCCGTGCAGATACAGGTTTGGCAGGATCAGATCGGGCAGGTGTTGCCATCAACTATCCCGACCCTCCGCTTGTGCTGTCGCGGGCATGTCCAGAAAATCCTTGAGCGCCTTCAGATCCTGTGTCGCGCCGGATTTCGACTTCTGTTTTAACGCCTCAAATGTGGCGCAGGCATCAAAGCCCAACCAGCGCACCCGCACATGAATATGTGCCGGGGCCAGCGCGTTGACCTGCGTTTCAACAAAGGTGCGGAAACTTGGCATCGCGCAGCGGGCCGTCCATCCCGGCAGGATCAGATCAGCCACGTTGGGGTCGCACTCATCCCCACAATCGCGCAGGGTGATATGTTCGATCAGAACAGCCCTTTCAGAGCCTCGGTTCAGATGCCGCCATGTGGCGCGCAGGTTGACGACGGTCTGCTGGGCCTCTTCCTTTTTCTCACGCAGCCCGACGCGGCGCAGCGGTCCGAAGGCGCCGGGATCGAGCAATATCTGGTACTGCCCCGGATAGGGTGCAATCGCAAAACTGTCCGATTGCGTCAAATGTGCAAAAAGCTCTGTCGAGAGCATCCCGTCACTCAGAAAAGGCGACAGCTCCGCAAGCGCATCCTTGTCCAGTACTTCGTGCCTGTCGGATTCGGGGACGATCATGTCAAAGGGGCTTGTGGCGGAAACCAACTCGATCTCCTCCGCCGTTGCCGCGCTTGCCAGTGTCGGCCCTTGCGTCAGGCGCAAACCGTAGTCTGTGAGCAGCCCCGTCAACCTGCCATCCGTGGAAACATCAAGATCGCACAGCAGGGCCAATTCGCGCAAAAAGCCGCCCTGCTTCTTGTCAGTGTCATCCGGTTCAGCGTCATCCGGTCCGGTGGCGCGCGCTGCATGCAGTGTGGGCAGGGCAAACAAGTAATTCAGCCGCCACGAAATCTCGAACCGGTGGCGTGCACGGGTCGTGTGATAGCAATGCAGACCACTGTGCCGGGTGGGCGGCATTTCGCTGCCCTGCAGCGCGATCAGATAGTCCAGCAAGGCAATCCGCAGCCGGTGCTTTTCCGCATCGTCATTCTGCACCTTGGGCTTGGCCTTGAAAATCTCGGGCAATGTGTTCAGATCATCCACCATATCGCAGAGCAACTTGTTGATGCTGCTGCGATATTCGGCGATCAAAGTGCTGGCGTCATTTTCCCGGTAGCCCCGTGCACGGTAGACAAAGGGCAAAAACGCATCCACATGCGATTGCGAAAACTTGCGGTTGCGCCCAGGTTTCATGACGTCCCAGTCCGGTGCGTCAATGTGGTGATCGGCCTCGGCGATCTCGACGGCCTTGATGCGCACGACCTCTTCTTCGATGCGTTTTGCATTCAATGTGACGGGGGTGCCATCCATCGTCAGTGTGACGCCGATCTTTTCGGGAAATGCCGGCAAGGCATCAGGAGATATCGTCTGCAACTCTTCTTCGGGCATGGTCGGCAGGAAAGAGTGAAAGTAAATCTCATGCCCCGGTCTTGGCGTGAACCCAACAGGCAGTTTCAGCGTCAGATGTTCTATCGTCTCCACGCCCGGCAATTCACGCAGCTTTGCCAGATACGCGCTGAGGTCGATTTCGGGTTCCTTGCGGTCCAGTTTCTGTTCTGTACGGCTTTGTGGCGGGGTCAGCAGGCGCAGCGGGTCATCCCAGACATCCTTGCGCGTTGCCGGTCTTTTGGGGTTTCCGATCCCTTTGAGCAAGCGTGCGATGCCATAGTACAGATAGGCAGCGGTCGTTTCGGGCAGCATCTCGTTCTTGATCTCGATCGTGCCGCTCAGCTTGACATAGACGGGTTCCGCAATCGTCAGCCTGCCCAGATCCGTGCCCAGGGGACGGGCCGCCGCAAAAGCCTTGCGAAAACGTTTTGCCAGTGCCTGTTTGTTTTTCACATCGTCCGTCGGGATCAGCGTGATGTCAAACAAGCCCGGACGCTCGGGGTCGGGTTCGGCGACCGTGACGCTTTCGACCTCCTTGCAGGCACAGAGCCACGCCGCCAGATCATCGCGGGTCACAGGCGTCGTGTTCAGCACCTTTCGCGGACGAAACAAGCCGAGATTGTGAAAGCAGAAATTACCACGCTGATTTGTCAGCAGATCGCGGGTCGGAAGCCCGACCTGATAGGCGATCTCGCTCAGCGCAAAACAGGTTTGTTCAAGCAGCGTAACGCCGGGGTCATGCAGGTTGTAATCTGTCCAGATCTTGCCGGAAGCCTCTTGCGCATAGTCCACCGCAACGCGACGCAGATCGGCAAAGTCTTCCAAAGGTTCTGGCGGCTTGGGGCTCATAGCAGGTTCGCATCCCTGTCTTCTTTGCCCCGCGCGCCCAGCATCGCACTGTCGAACCACAGTTTCGTGATGTAATAGCGCACCACCTTGCCCTCGAATTTAGCGTTGGTCTTCAGTTCAAGAATATAATGGTGCTCCTTCTCGTCATCCGCGACCCAGCGCAGACAGATGCGATCCGCATAGCTGCCATACATCGCCGTTTGCGTCTTGATCGACCGCCGCCGAAAGAACCAGTTCAGAAACCGGTTGCGCGGATGATAGGCATTCATGGCAATGGCGCGCATGATGGAATAGCGCCCTTTTCCGGGCTCCCCGCCGGTGCCCGCCACCACTTCGAGGATCTGGCAGCCGGTCATGGCTTCGGTGATGGGGTGCCAGCCCCGGTCGGCGGGCACGGTTTTGTACTTTGGGGTTGCAACGCCAATGCGCCCCTGCATCCGCGCCACACCACCGACATCAAAGCGCCATTCCGGCTCTTCCTGGTTGATGCCGATCTTGCCGTCGCGGGTCATTGTCATGTTTGGCGGGAACGTGTTTTCGGCCTTGCCCGACGGTTTGGCCTCTTCGTCGATCTTCAGCCCATCCTGCCCTTCATCCGGGCGAAAATTGAGCACACCATCTTTTTCGCCGTGCTCTATGATCCACGACGGTTTGGGCGTCCCCAGCCCCTGATACAAGCTGAGCACCTTCAGTGATGATCCGACTGAATTCAGCCGCAGCCCATCCGTGTCGGTTTTCGCAAAGCCATCATCGACCTGATTTACAGTGCTGTCGATCAGGTCACCGAACTCCTTGGCTGTGGGCAAAGCACCACTGCGAAAGAAGGATTTGAGAGTGGGGCGGTCTTGTTTGGTCACGGGACGGTCCTTTGGCCGACAATCAGCATCTCGCCCAGGGTGAGGCTTCCAATGCCGGCTGCTGTTGGTTGTTCATCTTTGAAATCGGGGACGATTGTTAAACCATGCTCCACTGTGGAAATGGGCAGGCTCCATGGGAAATGCGGTTTCAATACGGGACCGTACAGTCCGCGCCAGTCCGATTTGGTCTGTGCGGTATCCAGCAGACTGAAACACTTCTGGTCATCGCCAGCCAGATGAAGAACAGAAAAATCGGTGATCTTTTCGATATAGTCCTTTTCAGCGATATGGGCGCGCAGCATCTGGATGTTGAGCGACCAGCCAAACCGTTTCATCGAGGCATCAGCAGTCCAGACGGACAGGAACCTGCGCAGATCGCGCCGCAACAGTTGGGCGATCGCTCCGTTTTCCCGTTTCACGTTGGCGCTCAGTTTGGCACGCACTTGAAGCCGCTCAAAAGTCGGGTTCACAACGTCGATGCTGCAGGCGTCGGATGTGTAATCTGCCAACCACTTTTGAATTGTGTTCAGCGTCGTGACGTCAAACAGCGCAGGCTGGGGGTTTCGCAAAACGGCCTCCTCGGATTGTTTGCGCGCCACCACGAGCGTCATGTGACCCGGCGCAGGCGCGCGGGTCTGTGTGTGCAGATGGGGCAGGCATTTGGCCATCCACACGTCCGGAAACTCTTCGAGCACCAGTCGTTCCATGTCCCAGGGCGTGACCCCGCGTCGGCGGTGACGCAGACGTTCGCCCACCCGGGCGAGGAACATGTCGCGCGGCTCAGGCGGGCGTGACGTGCCGGGGGTCGGAATTTCCGCGATACTGGTCAGCCCCGGCTGCGCGGGTGTGAAGCTCCAGACGCGCGGCGCGTTGTCTTTCTGCCAGGTGTCGTCCATGCGGCGCGCCCAGACACCATTGACCTTGGCGGCGGATAGGCTTGGGAATACGTCGACGTTGGGTTCGGTGGCGACCGCCGCGAACCAGACGCCGCCTGCCGGCATTTCGGTGGAATGATCTGTCGCATCATCGGGCAGGTCGATCACAACGATGCCGGAGCGCATCAAGCCGACGGTCGTGTCAGAGGAAATCGCGGTTTCAGGCAGTTGTTGCCAGCCATGCGCCGAAAGATAGAACCATGATAGCGGGTTGCGCGCCGGGACCCGGCGCAGATGTCCTGAAGATGCCAGATCAATCGTCAGCGCGGTCGGCCCAACCGTATTGGCCCCGGTGAGTTGAAAGTAAACCTGCCCATACCCAAGCCGTCTTGGGAAAAGCTGTATCTGTTTGTGCATGCGCTTTGGAAACACGCTCACCGATCCAAAGGGGCCGGATTGCCGCACCTCTTCACCGGCGCGCGCGGTCTCGGGGGCGTTCAACTCGATCATCCCTTCAGCGGTGTACGAGAGCGAAAAGCTGGCGATTTCCGGAACGAAGGGGGCGGGCGGTATCTTGCGTTCGCCCAGGTTCACCAACCGGGGGCGCATCGCGTCGACCAGCGCCATCGGGTAGCGATCCGTCAGAAACCCGCCAGCCGTGCCTGTCAACGTAAAGCGGATCATGCCGGCGCGGATGGTCTGGCGTGACTGGTATTCCTGCGCCGATACAACGCCCGTTGCGGGGATTGACCGCCCCGTGATCTTGCCGGAGAACTCCCACTCGGGTTGGAGCGTGCCCGACGCGCCTGCGCTTTGGAAAAGCGGCACGGGATCAGCGCTCACGGTCTTCCACCCGGCGCCGCTGAGGTAATCGATGGTCAGCTTCGGGTCGGGAATGTCGACACCGCGTCCGTAGCTGGCGTAATGGGTTTCAAACCCGCCAACCGGGTTGGGCATGCCCGACCACTCAAGGCAAACGTTGATGCTTTTGACAGGCTTGCGCGCCATTTCAGCACAACCGACCTGAAACGTCGCCCCCTCGGAGGGGCGCGGCCCAAAGGGTTGAAAGGTCTGATCGGTGACCAGCGGGCCGTCGTCGGAAAACGCGGCCAGCTTTCGCAATCCGGTGACCTGCGTGCGGATGCTGATGGTTTCGATGGCGTAGGCTTCGAAAAAAGACACCGGACAAAGACGCGCATCCGTCGCATATCGCAGTGCGAGGCGCGGCGCATCTTTTGGCCCGGTCAGGGCGGGTGCGCTGGCATCATACCGCATGCTGAGCATGATACCGCCCTGCGCGCGCTTTTCCTTCAGCGGCAGAACCTGCATGATATCCGGGCGCAGCGGGCCATCATCCGTGGTGATCGTCATGGAGAACGCATCACCCAGCAGGCTTTGAAACACATCCCTGAGCGGGTAGTCGATCTTGCCATCCGGGCGCTGTGAAAAAGCGGCGAAAATCATCGAGTTCTGTTGCTGCTCGTAGCTTTTTCGCGCCGCGCTGTCTGTTTGGATGCCCTCGGGCTCGACACCGATCAGTTCGCTGCGGTATTTCTGGACCAGCGCGTAAATCTTGGCCCAGTAATCGCCTTCGGGGAAGGGGTGTTTTTCAATCAGCGACAGCGTCACGATCCGGCCCAGCAGCAGGCGCAGATGCGCGGGTTTTTCGACCTTGTCCATCAGCACCGCATAGATCAGCGCCAATGATGTCGTCATATTGTGCAGGCTGGCGTATTCGGTGACTTCGAGGGTCAGCTCCTCAATCGCATCGGCGGTCTTGAGGTCCTTCCTGTCGCCGTAGAAGGCCGAAATCAACGCAGGGTCTGCCGACAGGGCAAGGCGCACCTCCGGGTCCCTGTATTCGGGGTCCGTTTCCTGCGGGGTCAGGCGCAGTTTCGGTGCCTTGTCCGGGTCGGCGACGGCGGCCATGGCACCGGTTTGCGTGCGTCTGGGATTGGCCTCGGCCTTGCGTTTTTCCTCAAGGGCTTTGACCTCCTTTTCGGTGAAAACATAGGAACCCGCAGGCAGGTTTGAATCGCGGCTCATGTGCAGGGATACTTCGATGCGCCGGGTCCCTTCGGCCAATGACAGCATGGGTGATGAAATATCCAGCCCGATATCGGGGTCCTGTTCTGTCCCCGACCCGAAGAGTGTTTGCGCGTTATGCGCCGTCCCTGTGTTCAAACTGGCCGCACGCAGTCCGGTTATACCACCCAAAGCGCGATTGTAGGAAATGTGATTGTCCATTTGATAGCTGAGCACCTTGACGTCGCTCACCACGGCGGGGCTGACCGGAACGCCGGTGTCCGTTTCAAAGCGTTGCACGCTGCCATCAGGCAACAACGCTTCAAGGGCTGTGCCTTGCGGGACGAAGCCGGGCCGGGGGACGCGGCCAAGATCGAGCAGGACCATCTCGGGACTGGCCGGAGCCGGGGTCTGTCCAATGATCTCCTGATAATAGAGATCCGTATGACGATCCGGCAGTTTGTTGAACGCGGCATCCACATGCTGTGCTGTGCGCAATTCGGCAATGATCAGCCCAAGGCCCGGGTCAATCTCGCCGGAGGCGATGCGGGCGTCAAAGGCCCCCTGTGCCGAGGCTTGCAGGGAGGTCACTGCATTGCGCAGCAACGTGTGGACGCTTCGCAGCCTGTCGCGCAGGGCGCGGGCCTCTGCGAGCGGGCCTGCCTGCGCGCTGGCAGCCAGAACCGACGGGTGTTTCTTGGCGATCCGTGTCAGTTCCGCAGGCCCCTTGCCGTACATGTCCGCCAGCAGGCCAGAGAGGTTTCGTTCCTTGTTCAGCTGGTCAATCTGTTTGGAAAACGGCACGGGTGATTCAAGCTGGATGCGGCGCAACCAATCGGTCAGTTGATCCGAAAGCTCCCGCGTCAGGGTGAGCGCTTTCGTGGGCTCGTATTCGAGGGCTTCGGCAAAGGCAAAACCGGCATCACCCGCCTTGAAGCTCAGGATTTCTGCATAAAGATAGGCTGGTTCGTTCTGAAACAGGCGCGCCCAGGGCCGTGCATATCTGTCCTCCCGTGCCAGCGGCACATCCGCAGCCCCCAGTCTTTTGCCTGCCTTGCAGAACGCTTCGGCGAGGCTCTCGTTCCGGACCCTGAAACGGCGCGGTGACAGCGGGCGCGGCAGCCTTGCATCGCTTTGTGAGCCGGGCGTGACGCGCAGGCCACCCCATTCTTTCGCCTGTTGATCCGTTGGGCGCACCGTATCAGACATCACTTTCCTGCTCTTTCACCTGATCTGACAGGAACGCGGCTATGATCGTGCCGTTGTCGCTTTGGATGACCAGAACCCCGCCAAATGAAACCGGCGGGGCGGGCCGCTCTGAGGGCGCAAATTGCGAGCTTTCAAATAGTGCGCCAAACGGGGCCGGCTCCCGGTCCGTCTTGAACGGGGCCAGAACAGGCCCGTCGCCTTCCTGTACGCCCACAACCCCTTTGCCACTGCTGACAAAACGGGTTCCGCACAAAAACAGATTGCGCCATATCAATCGATCAAAGGACAATTCCTTGTCGAAGTCTTTCGCCGTGAAGCTGCCGCGTTGACTGGCGTAACCGGCGTTCATTTCAAACCGCCCGGTGGCCTTGGTCGTTTCCAGCTCCCCTGCGTTGTTCGGGGCAATGATGCTGAGCGCGACCTTGCCCGCGTAAAGGGTTGCGCCGGATGTGGGAATCTCGCTGATGACGGCAGCGGGTCCGATCACCATCGGGCCGGTGAAGTTAATGTCGTTGATGGCATATGTCACATCATAGACATTCGGCAGCTTTCCCGGCTGGCCAAATCCTGCGCGCAGTTTGGCACTGGCCTTCTTGGTGCCGATAAAGGTCGTGCCCCTGATGTCTTGCGTCTCGCGGGTCTGGGATTTGTCGTTCAGGTCTATCTCTTCACTCAGACCGTTGCTGTTGCTGCGCCCGTTCACCAGCACGGGATCAAAGGCAAGCCCGCCTGCCTCGGCCTGCCGCAAATACCCCCCCGACAAGCGGTTTTGCGTCTGCTCGGAAGCGTCACAGGCCTGATCTGGTGTCAGCACCTCCACCCTCTTGACCGGTTCGTCCCGGAGCCGGTCGGCAATGAAACCACACCCCGCAAGGCCGATCAGGGCCAGAGCAATCGCGGCACCCATGCGCATCAGGGATATGGGGGGGGCGTTGATCATATGCTAAATCGCCAGCATGGGGGTATCGGCCACCAAGGTGCCTTCGTGGACATAGAATGGATACACCATGTTGGAACGTGAATTTGTCTGATCCACGGTATAGTCCAATGACACGCGCATCTTGCCACCCAACCAGTCGGTTGTATCCACACTGACCTCATGCAGGGTGATGCGGGGTTCGAAAAACAATATGGCCTGACGGATGGCCGTTTCGATTGCGGCCTCTGTTTCCCCGTCGTTTGTCTCGAACACATAGTCGTGCAGGCGGCAGCCGTAGGCAGGCTGCATGATCCGTTCCCCGGGGCGGGTCGCCATCAGGATACAAAGGCTTTCTTCGATGTCCGGTTCGGCCTGAACCATCTCAACCTCGCCGGTTGCTTTGTCGAAGGTAGGCGGGAAATGCCAGCCGCGTCCCAGAAACCCCGGATCATTCTCTGACATATCAGCCCCCTATGATCACGGTTGGTGCGCCGACCAAGATGCTGCCCCCGTGCGATGTGGTATCACCCATGCGCGCGGCCGGTTTGCCGCCGATCATCACGGTTGCCGATCCCTTTACGATGGTCGCAGGCGGGCCGACGCAAATGCAATTGTCCCCGACCACAGCCGCCGGCATCTTGGCGATCAGAACGGTCGCCTCTCCGGGGCCGGCAATGGGGCCGCCCACATGTGGAACAATGCCTGTCACCATCGGACAGGTCTGCATATCGGTTAGTCTTGCTGCTGGTGGCATTTCCCCCGCCCCCTCTCTTGCTGTTGTCAGTTTATCATCACCATACCGCCTTCGATCTTTGTCTGACCGCCCGCCGATACCTCGGCCGTCGCACCGCCAGAGCCGGTAAACCCGATCTGCCCTTCGCAGGTCACGTTCTGACCGGATAGGGTTGCGTCCATCGTCGCCTTGGCCTCTATTTTGCCTGTTGCGGTCAGGGTGATATCCTTGTCCGATTTCAGCGCGATGCCCGAACTGTCCATCTTGATGAAATTGCCGTTCATGTCTTGCATGCTGAAACTGCTCTCGTCGTCATCCATGACCAGCTTGTGACCGCCCGGGGTCTCGACCGTGATGATCTTCTTTTCCTCATCAAAGATCACCTTCAGCTTTTCGCGCGTCACAATTGTCTTGATGTGGTTTTCTTCGGTTTCCGTCTCAGGGCGCTTGGCTTTTTCGTTGTGCAGTGATCCGACGATTATCGGCGCGTTGGGGTCCGCATTCAGGAAGGCCACGATCACCTCGTCGCCCACCTCCGGCAGAAACTGGATGCCCGCCCCGTCAGACGCATAGGGTTGCGCATAGCGCGCCCAGACATCCGATCCTTCAGGCCCTATCATCGGCAGAGAGATAAGAATGCGCTGCTTGCCCAGGGGATCATCGGCCAGTTGAACAACTTTACCAATCTGAAGGCCATGGATCGGGGTTGTTATCGCCTCAGCCGCGGGCGCTGCAAGACCAAAGCTGTCGCTGGTCCAGTCAGGTGGCAATCCGAGCCGGGTTTGTGACGTCCACTTGCCCGCTTCGATCATGTGGGACACTGCCGTGACCAGACCCTTGCCGCCGAAGCGTTTCCCGGTATTGGAAATTTCAAGCACATCCAGCGGCGAGATTTCACCACACCCCGGAAACGAGATGCTCCCGGATACGGCCGCCAGTTCTGAGCGGATAACCCGGGCGTTGGCCATCTCCTTGAGATCCGATGCATCCACTTCGCGTGACGTGCTGACCTTATGCGTCCTGTCCCCAAGGTTTTCCGCGAAGTCGCTATACTTGGTATCACCAAAACTGAGCTTTGGTTTGTAATTGCTTGGGCCAGTCACGCGTTCCTGGCTCGCTTCGTCCCATGCATCCTGTACGGCGTTTTTGATCGTGCGGTTGGTTTCCAGTGAGATGTCGAAATCGATGATGTCCATGCCGAACGTCACCAGCAGCGCTGGCGCGACGGAACTGTCGGGCTTGGCGACTTTGATTTCACCTTCCTTGACGGACACCACGAACCCGTTCCGATCTGCAAGCAAGCGCAGAAAGTCCCAGTCAGTCGCGCCAATGCGCAGTTGCGTGCCCGCTCCGGTCTTGACTTTTTCGACGGCACTCTTCAGCCCGGCATCGGTGATGATAGCTTTCATCACGTCGCCATCGTTCATGTCTTCATAACGGGCGGAACTGCGTGTTTCCGTCAGCTTGAGCGCCTTGTCGCGACACAGGACTTCGAGCCTTGCGCCCTGTTGTGCGTCAAGGCGCGCGCGTTGGGAGGTCACGATGCCCTTGAAAAGCTGCTGATACCCGGAATCGCCAAACCCGGCTCTGATTTCAATCTCGGCGCCCAATCCAAACAGGGAGTTGTCCAGTTCTTCGAACTCGTCAATTTCCACGGAGTCCGATTGCACGATAACCGTCGCCTCGGGAATGCGGTTAAGCTCATGTGTGATGTACATCGCCTGTATCGCCAGATCGTCAGGCACTTCCGACCCGTCCGCTTTCACAGAGATGGTAAGCGGGCCGTCGGAATTGTCTAATGGACTTGCTGGCATGGCTTTGTCACCTCATCGGCGGGAAACGGAGCAACGTGTTCGGCTCCAGATCCCTGAAACTGTCTAGGTCGTTGAAGGCAGCAATGGCGAGGTATTTGCCCGCATCCTTGTAGATCCTGTAACACAGCATCGGCAGCGTATCCCCGCTTTGCACGCGCACCACATGGGTCAGGTCGGGCGAGCGGCGTTTCGCCTCCAGCGCCTCCTGTGCGGCCGTGCGCGCCTCGATGAAATTCATCGTGATCTTGGCCCGCAGCGCGGTCCCGTCGGGATGAAACAACGTGTAATCCACGGCCATGTCAGTCAGCCTGCCGAAAAACGCCTTGAGACCCTTGCCCCAGATGATTTTCACCGCCGTCGGTTCGTGTTCATCACCGTCATAATCATAGACGATCTTGCGCAACTGTTCGAGTTGCGCGGCGACGGTCTTGCCCTTGGCATCGGGCACGACGCCCGTGCCATCCACCGTGATCGAGAACCCGATCTTTTCAGGGTCGGCCATCGAGTATTTCGGCACGGTGCCGGATTTTCCGACGGGCGCGTCCTTGTTGTTCTTGGTCCCGGTGTATTGCAGAGAATAGTTGTGCTTATAGCTTTCGGGGTTGATCGTCGCCTGAAACGTATTGGCCGCACCGCTTTTGGGTTCGATCTTGCTGGATTTGATCGCACATTTGATGATCTTGAGCTTGGCCACTGATCAACGCTCCCGCGCGCGGCGTGCCGCTTGTTCCAGCTTTTGATCGACATCGCGCAACACTTCCTGCCTGAGCGCTTCAAGCGCATCGCTCAGGTCTGGCTGCGCTTGCGTGCTTTCCGGTTCGGCAGGCCCAAAGCGACCCTTCAGGACAAGCGTTCCAATCTCGACAGCCATCAGGTTTTCCTCTTCAGGGTGGTATAGGCCAGTTCGATTGTTTCGACGGCCAGTTCGTTTTTCATCGCGTCAAATCCTCCTACTGTCCACTTGACCGGATAGGCGTTCCCGATGGACCAGACGGCCACCGGGTCACGCTCTTCATTCAACAACGACACCGTAATGTCCTTGGGTTCGATCGGTTTCGACAGATCGTTTTCGATCGTGGCCTTGCACCATTTCACCAGACCACTGTCCGCAGGCGTCATCCCGCGCTTGAGCTTGAGGTTGCCCTGTTTCAGCGGCTTGGGCAGTTGGTGGACAAAGCGGTTCTCGCCGCCTTCCACCAGCGCTTCGGTCTCAAGGCCACTTTCGAGCCCTGACACCTCCTGAAATGCCGTATCCGACACGGGCGGCGTACCGCCCACGAACATGACCGAAAAATGAAACGCGACAGGCGGGCTAAGCGGGTCCATCGGCGTCAGGCGTTCTCGATGACAAAGCCTTCGTGCGCGATCTCGATGCTTTCCACCGCGACCTCATTGCCCTCGGCTTTCAGATCCGTGCCCGTGACCTTGATGGGAAAGGCGTTTTGAACCTTCCATACCATCGTCGGCGCTTGCGCTTCATCCAGCAAGGAAATCGTGATCGCCTTGCGCTTGATCACGTTCATCTTGATCTCTGCAAACCAGTCAAACAAAGCATTGTCTTTGACAAATACGCCTTTTTTCATGGTGATATTGCTGTATTTGATCATGCCCGGCATCTTGATCTTGGAAAAAACCGGGTTGTTGCCCGCGCGATATTCCAGCGGCTCGGACTCGATGTCGAGACCGGAAACCTCCTGAAACGCCAGTTCCGTATCGTCCCATTTCACCTGAAAATGGAACTTGGGAAGCGGCCAGATTGCCGTTGTTTGGGCGGAGCCATCATCTGCCATAGTCTATATCCTTCTTGTTCAATTCTTATGATTTCTGCATTTGTTGCTGGAACGTGATTTCGATGAATTCCGCAGGGCGCGAGACGGCCACCAGAACGGTGATCAGCAGCTTGCCTTCCAGAATATCCACCGGCGTCATCGTCTGACCCAGACCGACTTGGACACTGAACGCATCCGTCGGCACCGCACCGGCAAGACCGCCCGCTTTCCAGACCGAGGTCAGGAAGTTTTCGATCATCGACCGGATCGTCACCCATGTCTGCGCCGTGTTGGGTTCGAACACATAGGCCTTGGCGGCCAGCCGGATGGATTCCTCGATCATGATCATGGTGCGACGCACGTTGATGTAGCGCCAGTCCAGCGAGTTGCCGTCAAGCGTGCGCGCGCCCCAGACCAACGTGCCTTCGCCCACAAAGGGACGGATCGCGTTGATCGATTTACCGGTTGTCGACACGTTCAGGTTTTCCTGTTGTGCATGGTCGATATTGACCATGGGGCCTGTCACCCCGGCAACGGACACATTCGCTGGGGCCTTCCAGACGCCGCGGGTGTTATCCACGGCCGTGTAAATCCCCGCCATCGCCGCTGCTGGTGGCATGGTGTTCATGTATTTGGTGATGGCGTTCATCACATCGGTGTAAAGCGGGACCAATACGCGCATGGTTTTGTCTGTCGTCTTTGCCGCCTGATCTTCGGTCGTGTCGGTTGCCACGATACCGTCCACAAGAATCTTGATCTCCTTGGGGGCGGATAGTCCGTCGGCGGTCATGAATTTGTAGCGCACGGATGTCTCTGCCCGATCAAGGGCAGGGTCAGGCGTAAACTTGATGGCCTGCGTGCCGTCGACTTCCCAAACACCGATATCCTTGCGCGTCAGTTTTTTGTCCTTGACCGCAAGGATTGCCGCAGCTTCGGCGTCCTCCAGTGTTTTGGCAGCCTCCGCCTTGGCGGCATCTGTCGCATCCGGGGGCAATGCATCAACCGCCGCAAGCGCCTGCTGGACGGCGTCATTGTCCTTTTTGACGGCAACGGGGTCTATCTCATCCGCGCCCAGCAGAACCACGTTCTCGATGGTCACACCATCTTCATCGACGGGGATGCTTATGGTTTTCTTCTTTTTGACATCCGGCAAAGCGAGCACATCGCTGCCGATCAAGACGGCGATCTTTCGGGCAGATGTCTGCACGCCCTCGTTGTCCGTGATGATCAGTTCGAAAAAGCCCTTGTCGCTTGTGTCGCCCGTGTGAACGTAGCGTACCTTTCCGCTGTCGATGTCGTCTTGCGTAAAGTCATAGACCGGTGCCGCTTCTTTCAGCGCGTCATCCGTGGCATTTTTCGCACCAAGGACGATTTTGCCCTTCATGTTATTTGTCAACTCGGTGAGCGCCTCTGTATCCATCGCATTCTTTGGCGCACCGACGACTTTGTATTTCAGCTCTTTGGCATCGGCCAGATCATCGGCTGCGTGGATGTCCGAATTCTTGATGACGGATACGCCGCCCTTGGTGACGGAAACGGTGAAGTCACCGGATACGACCGCTGTCCCGACTTTCAGGATTTCCGGCACGATGGTCTTGTCCATTTTGACGCTGGACTTGAGCAATGAGATGAAAACGTTGCGGTATTTCTTCAGTTCGATGTTTTCAAATGTGAAATCGCGCGACTGGTAGACCGCGCTGTCGAGCCATGGGTAATAGGCCGCCCCATAGTCGAGATAGTTTGTACCTGCGTCATTGCGGAAACATTTGATCGGATCGCCGCGCGGGCTGCGCTCATCCAGATAACCGCCATGAATATCGAGGATCGCAAAACGGTTTTTCATCTTGAAGCCGCAATGGGCCAGCATCTGCTGCTGCACCTTGAGCGAATTCTGACGGGTCAGGCGCGTGGTTTCCGGAATGACCAGCATCGTCGGTTCGGGTTCTTTTTCCAGCCGCGTGATCGCATTGAGCATCTTTTGCGCGTCGATCTGGTCCTTGTAAGACCCGATGGAGGTTACATAACACGTACCGCCCCCATTCAGGAAAAACGCGCGCATGGCGCTGTAAAGCGTAAAGGCGGTATTTGTCTGGATCAGTTCGTATTTCATGGGCCCTGCCGGGCCGTCGACCGTAAAGACGGCCTGCGGCAACTCAGCCGCTGTGGCCATGTCAGCATCGTCACCGTAGGGCTGTGCGGATTTGCGTTCTTCGAAGGGCTTGATTGCGAAGAGAGGCTCGGACGCGCCGCCAAAGTAGTTGTGATACTCCGAGATCGAATTGATCTTCATCGGGGTCTCGTGCAAGGAGACGTTTCCGTTCACCGCTTTTTCTGTATAGCCGATAAACGCCGGAACGGCCGTGGCGACCTGTACGACGGAGTTGGGAAAGGCGTTCTTTTCGACAATGTAGACGCCGGGGGTTTTCATGACCATGCTGCAGGTCCTCCTTTAAAAGATCGAGACGTAGATGTCAGATTGAATGAGTGCGCCGGTCCCGTCAGGGGCTGGTACGGTTGCGAACAGGGGCTGCGGTGCAGGCAGTACGGGAATGAGAGTGCGTGGACCAAAGGGCCCGGGTTTTGAAAGGCTGAAGCGCTGGCCGGGCCGCGCCCGCGCAGGCAGGGCATCGCTGGAACGCAGGACATTTGCCGGTCTGCCGTCTGGCAGCACCCTCACGCCCAGAGGGGAAAAGGACACACGCCCGTCCGGGTCCTCGATCATCACGTCGTCATGTCCGGGGCCTATGACGTGATAGGCCCAATGCGATGCGATCGCCTTGAATGCCACATGCAGTTTGCGATGCAATCTGGGCGTGATCCCTATGTTCAGCTGCGCAAGCCGCAAGTGACCGGGTGTTTGAGCAGGCAGCGCGTCTTGCGTCAGCGGGTCCAGGGTCGCGTGATCGGTCCCGGTCGTCAGGTCGATTTGCGGGACGTTGTCCCAGTTTCCGCCTGCCGTGACGGTGATCACATCAGTGCTTTGCGCATGCAGGTCAATCGCAACCTGCGCGGGCAATTCAGGTGTATCTTCCTCGGCAAGAATGAATCCTCTGCCGCCTTGCTGGCGCAGCAACAGCCCATCCTTGTCAAAGCTGTGCGCATCATTCGGGCGCAGCGTCACCGGGGGCATATTGGGCGCATAATATTCATGCTCAACCGTCAGTTCTGCCAAAACGTCCCAGCCCATCATCCTGCCTCCGCTTTGGCAGAACTTGCAGGCGCGCGGATGAGCGGGGTGATGGATTTCACCAGACCCGCGTCGATCATCACTGAGCGGACCTTGAACATGACCGATGGCACATATCGCCCACCAAGGTTGCCCCACAGCTGACCGATCTCTTCAACTTTGAGATTGGCAATGTCGATTGACAGTTGCGAGATACCAGAGGGCATCTCGGGCGTATTCTGAGGGGTCATGACGGAATTCGACTGGAAGAACATCAGCGCCGCCGATACCAGCTTCAAACCCTCTTCGTAGATTTCAGCGTCGTGACCGGAGGCGAGCATGAAGTAGATATCAAGATGGACGGGCCGTGCCTGTCCAATCTGCGCAACCCCGCGTGCCGCGTCATTTCTCGGCATGCTGTCCTGTGCGATATTTGTCACAAAGATGGTTAGCCGGTTTCGCGCCTCTGCCGACGGTTTACCTTCTGCGTCATTTAGGGGTCCGATTGCCACAAGGTCTTCAGGAACTGAAAAGAGCGCGGATAAATGCGCGTTGAGCCGGTCGCAGATGAGCTTCAGCGTGAGGTCAATCATGAGGCTGACCGCCGTGCGGACACCAGATGGAAAAAACAAAAGCAGGCGCGAGACAAATGGCGAAAATACACCAGTCCACCTTTCAAGGAAATTTCGGGTAGCGTAACCTGAAGTTGTTTAAAAGCAACAAAACTCTCTGTTTTTTTCTAAATTTCTACGAGAGTTTTGGCGTTGAGCATCAACCAAGGGTCGTTTTTCTCTTACGAGCGGCGATTGGCGAAAGAATAATAGCGTGAAAAAACTGTAATAAAATCATTCAGATAACGGTTATCTCAGTTCTGGCGCCGCTACTTTTTCCGACTGTGTTGAGCAAAGGTCGTACGACCAGAATGTGAAGGTGGAACAAGTCAGCTTGAAACCGGAACGACCAGCAGATCGCAGCCATCACGGGCCGATTTAAATCGAATGCAGCATAAACACGCTCAGCAGGATGCCTCGGCATAAATCCCATATCCCCAACGGGGCGGACACAGCGGCGTCAATAGCGCATCGAGCCTTCTTGCGAGGCCATTGCGCAAAAGCCAGCTTTCGGGGAGAACGCTTTCACACCCGATGCGGCGCAGGTTGAAGCCCGCTGCTGCAAGCTCCTGCACCAGTTTTTCAGGGTCAAAAAGCTGGTAATTCAATACGACATTCTGACCGTCCTCTGTCCGCCGACTATAGCGCACCAGCCCGCTGGTGTCTCTGTTTCTGGCTTGTTCGGCGCGAAAACGGCGCGCCCTGTTGGGCACGGAGATCAACACCCTGCCACTGTCTGGTTTCAGAGCCTCGCGCATGCGCAGCAGGGCCTGCGCGCGGGCCGTTTCATCCGTAATGTGCCCGAGAACACCAAACAGGCACAGCACGAGGTCCACCTGCCCATACGCTTTAGTATGGTCAGCAATATCCGCCTCGTCAGGGCCGAGGACATGCAGATCGTGCCATTCAGACCGCGCCGCGCGCTCACGAATTGTTTCCAGTGCGGTCGGGCTGACATCAAACCCTGCGGCACGTGCAACACGCCCCTGCAGACGCATCAGGTAGCGACCACTGCCGCAACCGAAATCCAACACCGCAGCACCAGCGTGCAAAAACTGCTCAATCCGTTGCCACATGATCCGGTTGGGACTGGGATAGCGCAGGTCGTAAAGGCCGGATGAAAAATAGAGGTGGTAAGAAGCCTGTGTCGTCGCATCCGCAGTGGTGATCGGCGGCGTCGCGGACGGCGGAGGCTTATGTCCCTGCATCGTCAATTTGGTGACACGCTGCCTGTGCCAAGCTCATCTTCGAGGTTTTTGCGCCAGTCCCTGTTGCGCATCTCGCGGATCAACGCGCGATCAATATCGCGCCGCATGCTTTGTGTGACCGATGCGCGGGAAATTCCCCAACCATAGGGCTCATTGCGATAAACGTTTGGCAGAACCGATATCTTGTCGCTGTATTGATCCTGACGGCTCAGATATGTGAGTGCGATCCAGTCACCAAGCACTCCGTCGACTTCGCCCTTCGCGAGCAGGTTCGCAGCTTTGGGCCAGCTTGAAACCAGTGTCACATGTCCCTTCAGTGTGGGGTCATTGTCAACGGAAATGTCTTCTCGCTCAGGATCCTCGGGCCGGCAAGTGAGTTGTGCCACACGCGTCCTCAATGCCGCAGCTTCTGGCGAAACAGGGTCGGCGTCCTGAAGACGTTTGCGATACTCCACCAACAGCAGGTTCTGCGAAGTCGAGCAGTCGAGTGTTGCAATTGACATTTCCGTAAGTTCTTGCGCCGCAACCCGTTTTTGTCCGCCGACAGAACCGACAAACGCGGATGTCAGAACGCCCAGCAAGGTCGCGGATAGTGCAGTTCCGACCACGGCCAGAAAAATCTCAAGTACTTTTGCCATCGCTGTGCTGTATCCATCGCCAACACCGCGCAGCCCAATGGTTCGAATAATCGACTCAAGTATCGATCGCAGCCATAGCGAAGCGGTTGTGTGTTCGCCATCCGCTGTTTTGCCGAACAAAAGCCAGCGGATCAGGAATGCCATCAGCAGATTGAAACTCAGGAACAGCAGCACGGCCCGGGCGACCGTCGGGTGAAAGATTGTTTCTGAAACGATGTCTTTGGCTTGCGAGAAGTCGATTGCGTTGGACGGCGGTAATGCAAGTGCAATGCCGGATGACAGGTACTGTTGGGAAAAATCATAGGACTGCATGCGCTCGGACGTGATTGTGAGCGGTGCAATCACAACGTCGATGCGACCGCTCACCAATCCGATTTCCTGCCCATCAATGGTGTTGCAGGGGACAAAATTCACATTAGGGGCAACGGATCTGCCGTCACTGTCGAGGACGGACAAGGACCGTTCGACATTGCGCCAGAGATCATAGGCAAAGCCTGCGGGGTCGCCATTCGCTTTGAAATAGGAGAATGGCTCGGCATCATCGCGCATTGCCACGATGATGTCGCCTTCCGGTCGCGTATCAGGACAAGCATGCGATACCGGCGCGAGGGTGAAAATCGCGCAAGACAGAATCAGGACAAAGAGGACGGCGCGGGTCATCGCTTGCTTCTTCTCATTTGTATGGTTTTGAATGAAACTGATTAAACGGGCATTAAAAAGAATTGGCCAATCGTAGGGCACTTTTGCGTTTTGGCGCAAGAAAACAATTCAGGGTAGAATCCCCTTTGCAAATCGTAGCGCGGGTGCAGTGGCTTTGATGAAAACGGATACATTGAAAAGAGGTTGGCGAAGAGCGGTTGATCATGATCACCATGCTGACGGATCGCTCTGCGGTGAATTCCCGGCAGGCGCTCTTTTGCAACGAGCCTGCGTTTGACGCACAAACGAGCCCGCTTCAACCATGTAAATGCACAACGTGGTAGCCTGCGAAACACATAGGTGTTTTTTCAATTACTACGTGTTATCGTGACACGAACGAAAGGACCGCAAATGGCTCAAATATTCGCGTCGGAACGTAGCAACACATCTTCAGGCACACCGAAAAAGGCCACAACTGCGTCACCTCACAGCAGTGCAGAGAAGTCGCTGGCCGCGTTGCAGCGGAAAGCGGATCAAAGCAGTGCAACCGCTTATTTATCGCATTTGCAGGGTCAATCCATTCAGCGGATGGAAGACGAAGAAATGCTGCAAGGCAAGGTGATACAGCGGATGGAAGACGAAGAGATGCTTCAGGGTAAGACCATCCAGAAGATGGAAGAAGATGAAATGCTTCAGGGCAAGGCACTTCAGCGCGAAGAAAAAGCGGGGGCCGTTTCTGATGGGGGACTACCCTTGCAATTGCAGGAGGGAATTCAGCAACTGTCGGGTACCGATATCAGTGGTGTGAACGTGCACTACAATTCATCCGCACCGGCGGCTGTGAACGCCCATGCTTTTGCGCAGGGCAATGACATTCATCTGGCCAGCGGACAGGAACGACATTTGCCGCATGAAGCTTGGCATGTTGTACAGCAAAGACAGGGTAGAGTGAGCCCTACAACATCTGTTGCGGGCACTCCCGTCAATGATGATCCGCGTCTCGAAACAGAAGCTGACGTCATGGGGGCGAAGGCGAGCCAATTCGTTTCGCGCGACAGAAACCTGTGAGCCGTGTTTGATGACTTGGGCGTCTGCGTCGGTTCGCGCACCTTGTTGAAGGGGTTTACGGTCTGAGCGACACGCTTTCTTCGCGGCTGCCTGCGGTGTTCGTCCCCGCTGGCCAAAAGCGTGTTTCGATGGGCTGCTGAACCGGCCAGATGATACCCGGACGTTGTTACTTGTTGTCGCTCGCTTGGTCGCGGCGCACGGCAATGGATGCGATCCCGTCCAGCTTGGAATCATAGCCATCCTTTATGAATTCGCGAAGCTGACCAAAGTCCATCGGGCGCGCAAAATAGTAGCCCTGAAACGTGTCGCAGCCCAGATCACGCATGATGGCGGCATGTTCGGCAGTTTCGATACCTTCCGCAGTCACGGAAATCCCCAGTGCCTTACCGATGTCGACCATGCTTTTGATCAGCGTGCGGGCAGATGCGCTTTCCGTAACCGGCGACACGAGGACGCGGTCGAGTTTCATGATGTCGGGGTTGAGCGCTTTCAGCCCTACTACGGACGCATGGCCTGAACCGAAATCATCAACCTCAATGGTAAAGCCCATGTCGCGCAGCTCTGAAATCCGTGTCTGGAACCCGGTCGCATCCTCCTCAACGAGCACACTTTCGAGGACCTCAAGCGACACGCGCGTGTTCCCAATCTTAACCTGGCCCGCAAGGTAGTCTATGACCGGGTTCATCAGTTGATGCATGCCCACGTTGAACGAAATTTTCGGAACTCTCAGGCCATCTTCGTTCAGGATTCTCATGCAATCGAGGCCATATGCAAAGACCTGGCGGTCAATGTCGGAGAGAATACGCAGCTGTTCAGCGACTTTCAGAAACTCATTCGGTGGAAGAATGCCGCGTGTTGGGTGCCACCAGCGAACGAGAGCCTCCACGCCGACCAATTCCTCTGTCAGCGCATCAATCTGGGGTTGGAAGAATGCTATGAACTCGCCGCGCGCAATGCCATGTTCTATCTCTGAAGACAGCTGCCGTTTCGCGAGGACAGCATGGTGAACATCGGGGGTATAAAGGGTTGTCGTATTCCGACCCGTGTCTTTGGCGACATACAGAGCCGCATCAGCACTTTTGAGCAGGTCCTCATTCCCGACCAGACCTTCGGATGCCGTGGCGATTCCAAAACTGGCCCCGATCCTGCAGGTTCTCCCCTCGAAAACCATATCTGTCCCGAGTTGAACGCGGAGCTTTTCCGTCAGCGCCGTTGCAGCCCTCGTATCGCCATCGACAGCGAGCAGTATAACAAACTCATCGCCGCCAACCCGCGCGGCCAAATCGCTTGGCCCGATCGACCGTCGTAGACAGTTTGCGACTTCCACCAAAACAAAATCCCCGGCAGCGTGCCCGAGGGTGTCGTTGACGTTTTTGAAATGGTCCAGGTCTACCCGGATAAGGGTGCGCGGAGCGGCTGAGTTGCACACTTCGGATTCCAGAACTTCGTCGAGGTAGCGGCGATTTGGCAGCGCTGTCAAAGGATCGTGTCGCGCCTGATGTTCCGTTTCCCGTTTCGCATCGGAGATCGCGTGTTGCGCTTCTTTTGATTCCGTCACATCCGTTGCGATCGCTGTAAACCGAAGTTCCCCGGTGCGCAGCGAGATCAGAGGCGCGATGCTGAGTTTGATCCAGTAGCGCGACCCATCCTTGTGATAATTCACAATTTCAGTTTGCACGGGGCGACGTGCTTTGACCGCCTGTCTGATTTCATTTCGGGCCTCCGCGCTGGTTTCTGGCCCTTGTAGGAGTTGTCGCGGCGTTCTGCCCACGGCTTCCTCAGTGGAGAAGCCGGTCATCGTTGTGAACGCCCGATTGACCCAGAGTATCCGCTGATTTTCATCCGTGACCGTAACGCTTTCTGAAGCCATTTCGGCAATTTGCGCCAGTTCTTCCAATTCTCCTTGCTTTTCGGCGAGCAAATCTTGTGACTGAAGCAGGTCTTTGTGGGGCCTTACGATGGCGCGCATACCTGAGACGGCCATCAACGCAAAAGGCAGAAGCAAGGCGACCATTGCTACTGAAATTGCCGTGAAAACAAGTTCAAAACCAATGGACTCAAACACGTTGCGCACTGTTGGGGAAGCGACGAAAAAGCTGCGATCAGCGACCCGAACGTCGATGATCTCTCCACCATCATTCCATGCGGACCACTGCGCTTTTTGGAAGGGCGTAAGCAGCATTGTGACCAGAACACTGTCTGCGCCACTGAGGACCGCAGATAAGTCCATATGTGCTTCATACACCAGCAGGGCGACAACAGCTTCGTTTGAGAGTAATGGAATAGTGATCTGAAAAACTGCATCGAATTTCGAACTGCCGGGGCGATATGTGATCTGAGGGACGGCGGGTTGTTTTCCCGCAGCCATATCTGCAAGTCCTGCCAGACCTTCAACTCTGAGGAATGGCGATGGTGTCTGGCCAGTTTGCTGATCAAGCAGCAGCCGTCCTGAGGCGTCGAAAAGCCTTGCATTCACGAGACCTGACAACTGCGTTCTTGCTTCGAGCTCCCTCACGCTTTCACCGGTTGCAAAAGCGATGACGTTCGCATCGGATACGGCTTCGCGTCCAAGCGCAACAACATCATCCAAAAGGCCCGAGATAACGTTTGCCTTGGTTTCCAAGTGAACCCGTTTGGCATCATTTTGTATGTCCTGGAGCACCGGGGCTGACGCAAACCAAACGGCGGCGGCAACGGTCACGACAGAGGCCAAATAGCCGGCGACTGTAAGTCTCAAAAATCGAGCGGTGAACCCGTACCTGACCATCACATAACTCTCTACAACGTCGATGTGCCCACAGTGCGATTTTGGCCGACTGTCATGGTGTAAAAGTCAGGAGTGCTGAAAGTGTAAAATTCGGCGGAACCCAGACCCGTTTCGTGCGTATTGCCTAATGTCGTCAAACAAACTGAACGAACCCTGAATCTCGGTTCGGAATTAACGGTTCTGGTTAATGGTTTACTACCCGGCACAGGCGCGGTGACGGTTGACAAACTACTTTGGGTTTGGACAAAGCCGCGCCGCTGGTTCTGAAGCCTCTGACGAAACACCTGAAACATCGGGTATCACGTAGCGCGTTGAAATCATTTGTTTCAGGCAGCGTTACGTGGTTCGGGGTTTTCGCATGACGCTTTAGGTGGCTGCCCTCGATGCATGCAACCGCGCAGGCTATAGGGCCATATCAAATGTACCATCGCCCGATTTTAGAAGGGCCGACATCAGATTTGTCTGCATACGCAGTCGGAATGCCCCAAGCCAAGGTGCCGGGTGTCAGAAATCGAGGCGTTCCAGCATGCGCGATACGATGGCTTTGTTGCTTCGACCAGCGGTCTCATGCAGCCCCCTTTCGCGCAGCAGGCGCCGCAGGTCGGGCGTGTCGATCAGGGTCTGAATATGGGCTGCGATCGTCCCGGGCCCGGCCAGCGACCCCATCCCGATACTGACCACACCAAACCGCGCGGAGGCATGTGTATGGGTAAGTTCCTTGCTGTTCTGGCACATGCACAGGACGGGAACGCCGAGGCTGACAAGCTCTGTGATCGTCCGACCGGCGCTTGAAACGGCCAGATCAGCGGAGCGCATGACCGCGGGCATGAACTTCAGGTTTTGATGTATGGTGCCCTTTAACCCGTAATCGTCCAGCGCAAGCGGGCGTCCGAAACCGGGGCCGATCACGACCGTGCACTGCCCGCCGTAGTCCACATCCCTCAGCGCTGCCAAGGTTTTTTCCGTCAGTTGGGATGGGTCCGTACCGCCGAACAGAACCAGGATGTTCTCCACCGTCTCACGAAAAGGGGCCGCGCCGGTTATGGTCTCAAAATTTGGCGCAAGGATCGCATTGGACAGGCCCGAAAGTTGCCGTGCATCTGGGACATTGAGGTTTTTGTAAAGGTCAGAGACGACGAGATCGGCCTCCATCGCCCCTTCGCCGAGGTCTTCGAAAGTCACGACGCGGTGGCAATGCGCCTTGATGGCGCGCACATAGGGCACATCGGTGTCCAACTGGTCGAGGATGACCAGATCGGCCGGATTATCCTGCAGCCATGCCAGAAAACCGCTGTTGCCATCCACCTGAACCACGTCGAAGGGCGATTGTGACAGCAGGCCAAAGGCGATCGCCTCGGCTTTCTCAGTCACGATCCGCACGCGGTGTTGCGCAAATTCCTGTGCCAGCGCCAAGGCGCGAAACACATGACCCATGCCCAGCTTCTTGCCCGCGTCCGCGCGGATCACGATGTCGCGGCGACCGATAAAATATTCCGCAACCACCCAATCGGCAAAGGTGTCAATATCAAGCGCTTCCTGCTTGCTGACTTCAATCAGGTGAATGGGTTCAATGATCCGCGTGCCTTGCGCGGCCAGATCTCTGATCCGGCAGCCGATCACGGCCCCGGTTTCACGGTATTGCGGGGGCAGCATCTGGCGGTTAACGCGTGCTGCGTAATCTGGGGTGGGTGCGCCCGCGTCATCAATCTGCCAGCCGAGGTGGCGGTCATCGACAACCGTGACAACAGAGCCGGCACCGTCCCGAAATTTCCTGACCGCTTGCGTTATGCGGTCTGACTTGATGAGGGGGCAAGTCGGTTGCACCGTCAGGAATATGTCGTCCTCAGCGGAGCCAAGCGTGCGCAGAAGCGGCAGGACTTTGGCGGCCACATCATCAAGGGTGGCCTTGCCGGTGGTTTGTTCTTCGCGCATCACCCGCGCGGAGGTTTCGGTCGCGATGGCGTCGATTTCGTCATCATCCGTCACCACAATGATCTGCCCGGCTGGAACAACTTGCAAACAGGCTTCGACCACATGGCGGATCAAAGGCCGCCCGCCCAAAAGACGCACATTCTTGCGCGGCAGCCCGCGCGATCCCCCGCGTGCCGGGATCATGATCCATACGTTGTCATGGCTCACATCCGTCCCCTCCGTTTCGCGTGATACCTGCATCCAGACGTCTGCGCGTAGACTGCTGGTCGAACCTTGAAATGAATCCTTGCGACATGCAAACGGCGGAACTTGGCGTCAAATCGTTGCAAGAAACTGTTTCATGACGGGATAAGTCTCTCGCATGGTCTCTATGCTGGTCTCGATATTGGCCCCTTTTGAGGTAAAGTGTTCTTCGACTGCGGCCTTGATGTGTTCGATGTCGCCTGATTTATCCGTATTGAGGCTCGGGGCGTTCAGTGCCTTTGCCTGACCCTCGCCACGTGAATCCTCGTTGATCAGGATAGAGGCCTTGCGTTGTGACAAGCATAACAGATGGGCATGAACACGATATCCGACGTGCATATCTGCACCGGCATAGAGCGCTTCCATCTTGTCAAGATTTCCCCCAAGGGAGGACATGGTCCAGCCTTTGAGGCCCGCGGCCGCGGCAAACTTCAAGAACCCTCTGGCGCGTTTGAACCCTGCCTTGTCCCGCGTCGGGAGGAAACCGTGATGCAGGCTCGCAATTTTGCGCGTTTTGGGAAACCGCTTCGACAGCCATGCCATCAGATCGAAAAGATCGGGCTGTATCTTTGGTGGCATGCTGAGAACGAGCGTCTTGGGGGTTTCCTGGAACTGATAGGTTTTTTCAAAATGCGCCAGATCATACCAGGCCGGGCATCCGGTCATCAGAACATTGTCGACACCGTTGGCCGCCAGAACGGTCTTGGTCAGCGGGTCCCGGACGCTTGAGGTCTCGATGTTCGAATGTATGGCCTGAACGAAGGCTTTGGCTTGCGGTTCAAAGGAAAACGCATCGCTCTGGATGTCCAGATGTGCCTTCCAACCGAGCCCATAGGGGATAATCCGGCTGGAAACCCTTTCGCGATCAATAGGGTAGATGTCGGGATAAATGCCGATCTGATAGGCAGGTCCCCCCGTCAACAGCACCGCGCGCGCGTCGTTGAAACGGGCGTAGTCTTCAGGCGTGATTGCCTTGCGGTCTACGACGAGAATATCCTGCTCCACATGTTCCCGGAGCAGGGACCTTGCACGCGCACCAATCAGGTGGTCGCCGCAATTCACATAGGCACCGCAGACAGTGACGATCATGACAGGTCGTGCCACTGCAGTGGAGTGCCACCGGCGACCTCCCGGGCGAGGCTGCGCCCGACCACACGGTCCCAATGTGCGATCTCTATTCCGTCGTCCGACCGTAGGGCGATCAGATCGTTTTCTGTCAATGTCGTACCGGCGGTCAGGGGTCTGGCGGCCACAACCCGGCGCCGGGCGTTCTTGATCGCGGTTGCCTCCCCGGAGATGTCACGCTCTGCGCTGCCATAAAGATCCCGGTAAACCGCCAGCTTGTCCATGAAGGCAGTGCAATCCGCCTCATCCATGGCGTGGTAATGGTCATTTCCGACACCGGATTTATCATCGGTAAAGTGTTTTTCGATCACGACGGCGCCCATCAGGGCAGCCATTTCCAGCGCGGGCATGCTGCCGTCGTCGTCAGGTTTGACGTGATCGGAGTAGCCGATGACACAGTCCTGTCCAAAGGTCTTTTGCAGCAGGGGAATCTGCGCCAGTTGGGCATCTGCGGGCAGGGTAGGGTAGTTCAATACACAGTGCAGCAGGGCGATCTGTCCCGCGCCGGCGGCTTTCAATTCCGCGCAGCCGGTGGCGATTTCATCCAGACGGGACGCGCCAGTGGACATGATGGTTGGCAACCCTCTGGCCCCGATCCGGCGCAGTAGCGGGATATTGGTCAGGTCAGCGGATGCGACTTTGATGACCGGAGAGATATCCGCCACCATATCAACGGCTTCGAGGTCGAAGGGCGTCGACATGAAATCAATACCGCAGTTGCGGCACTCGTCTGCCAGCGCCTGATATTCCTTGGGGCCGAAGGTGTCCCACCTCTGGAACAGTTCATGCTGGCTGGATGCGGCTTCCTTGGTGCGGTCCCAATAGGCGGGGCTGGAGGTGCTGGTGGCCAGTAAATCGGCCTTGTAGCTCTGGAATTTTGCCGCATGCGCACCGCTTTTCGCGATGCTCTGGATCATCGACTTGGCACGGTCCAGATCACCCTCGTGGTTGACGCCGATCTCCGCGATCACATAGGGCGACAAGACACCGTAGCTGTGTGTGTTCAGCAAAAACTGCGCCATCATGTCTCCGTCCTATTCTGCTCGCGCCGCACGCACCTGTTCCATAACCGATGCGACAGGTGGCGCATAGTAATAGGAAGGATCCGTGGCATAAGGCGCGTCATCTACACGGCGCACCAATTCCTCAAGCGATTGAACCATCAGAGCATCCCCGCGGTCAATGATCGGTTTCATATACTCTATTCCGGGCAGGTTGATGACAATCGTCCGGCAATCGAGCACCATGCCCTCGAGAAGCGTGGTCGAGAAGGCCCCGACCAGAATCTCGGTGCGCGCCAGAACCTCGAAAATCACGGGCGTGCGATGCGAGATTTCAAAGTTTGCAGGTGCATCGCCATGGGTTTTAAGCGCTTGCTCGTAATCTTCGACACTTTCACTGGGATGCAGGCGGAACATGACCTGCTTGTCACTGCGCGCCTGCGCGAAACGAACGGCCATATCGAAAAGCTGGCGACCGACCACACCTTGTGACGTGAATGTCACCAGACCGATCCGGGAGTCCGTGTCCGACAGCGCGGCCATATCCTTGACGTAGGGCGCGCCAATGGTGCGCGCATTCATGTTCTCAGGCAATGGGGTCACATCCGGCCAGTAGTCGCCGAACGTCAGCAGTGTATCCGCCACATACGGTACGTGATCCCTGTTTGGCCAACTGTAGCCGAGGTGAAACTGCGATATGAAACCATGCTGAAGCTCGACCACCTCGATGCCCCGGTCTTTGGCGGCTGCCAGCGCGGCGCGTTCTCTGAAGCCGTATCCATTGGTCAGAAACAGTGTTTCAACGGGGTGCGCTCGCCAGAACTGATCGAATCCTTCGTAGAGGAACAGGAAGTTCTGGACATTGCGTCGGACCACTTTGATCAGGTCATCCGGTGCCACTCCCAGACGGCGTTCAAAAAACATGCGCAGGTTTGCCAGTGCTTCCAACGCGTTTTCCTCGATCACCAAATCACGAGAGTTGATCCTGTATCGCTTGAACTCTGTGAGCAGCGCGTCAAAGTCTATCGCATCATCCGCAGCCCCGGCGCCACTGTGGGAATCCAGCAGTAACGCATGCGCGCCTGCCTCATCCCTGAGGGCCTTGGTATATGTATCCTCGCCCTTGAGTTTGCGCGCGTTCATGATCACAGCGATGGTTTTGCCAGACTGCGACCAATCCGAAACGGGATGACCGGCAGCAACATTGGCGCAGCGCTCAAGCGCGGCGGCAGTCAATGGATCGGCGGTCGGTTGCTCGTTCTGCCGCTTCAGGTTCGGGTGTGGCGCATCGTAGAGATTGAGGCGCTGTGCGGTGCTGTAAAAAACGCTCATCCGGACCAGCGGCCAGACAAAAACGCCTTCGATTTTCAACTCCAGCAGCGACAGTTCCTTTTCGGCATCCCAGAAGCACTGGCACAGGCTGGTGATATCAATGGTCTCAGCGCGCTGGATATGTGCCAGTGACGAGGATGCGCACCGTGCCTGCTTGAGGGCCACCTTCAAACGGGCCTGCTCATTGCGCAGCCTCGGGTTTTTAGGGTCACGACCAAGCGCGCGGGTCAGGATATCGAGGGCCTTTTCGAGCTTGCCCGCCTTTTGTGCAGCGTTCGAACGGCGCAGCGCGATGTAGCAGAGAATGCGCGACATGGTCCCGGTTTCGGGACGTGTTGCGCTTGGCGAGGCATCCGTGCTTTTGTTCATCTGCAATGCCGCCCCGGCCCGCATGAGCGCGCCAGAAACCGACCTTTTGACTGGCCTTCGACCGTGCGCCTGTTCATGGTAGTCAGGAATGCAGCACAGACGATTAAAGGGACCTCTGCTTTGAACATTTTACTCACAGGTGGGGCGGGATATATAGGATCGCATACGTTCTTAAGCCTCATCGATGCCGGTCACAAGCCGATTGTCGTTGATACCTTTGACAACTCTTCGCCACAGGTGCTGGACCGGCTGCACACGCTCACGGGGGAGAAACCTGTGTTCCATCAGGCTGACGTGCGTGATTCAGACAGGATCGCGGACATACTGACGCGCGAGAAATGCGATGCGGTTGTCCATTTTGCCGGTCGCAAAGCTGTGGGCGAAGGTCAGTCCAAACCGCTTTTGTACTTCGATCAGAACGTCGGCGGGACAGTCCAGCTTTTGCATGCGATGAATAGAACCGGCTGCAAGAAGCTGATCTTTTCCTCCTCCGCCGTGGTTTATGGCAATCCGGAATATCTGCCCATTGATGAAGAGCACCCGCTTTCGACCTGCAATGTCTATGGCGATACGAAACGCACAGTCGAGGACATGCTGCGTGCGCTGTCTGCATCTGATCAGGAATGGTCCGTCGTCTTGCTGCGGTATTTCAACCCGGTGGGTGCGCATAAGTCCGGCGAGATCGGTGAATTCCCGCGCGGCATTCCCAACAATCTGATGCCTTATGTCACGCAGGTCGCAGTTGGACAGTTGGAAAAGCTCTCCGTCTTCGGGAATGACTTTGACACGCGGGATGGCACAGGGGTGCGGGATTACATCCATGTCTGTGACCTTGCCGATGGCCACGTCAGCGCGTTGAAGTTGCTCGATGAGGCCGGATGCACTGCGATGAATTTGGGAACCGGCAAGGGATACTCGGTGCTCGATATCATCACGACATTCGAAACGGTGAACGACGTGCGTATTCCCTACCAGATCACAGCCCGTCGTCCCGGCGATGTTGCGGCCTGCTATGCGAACCCTTCGCGCGCCAGGTCCTTGACCGGCTGGCAGGCAAAACTGGGGCTTGCGGAGATGTGCCGGGATGCCTGGCACTGGCAACGCAAGAATCCCAAGGGTTTCGCCGAAACCTGAGTTCGGGCAGGCAAAAACAACATGCCTGCGATCCTCGCTTCATCTTCGCGCCCGGCGTGATGCGAATATCACGACCGAAGCGATGAGGGTCCAACCAAGCAAAAGAAGCATCTGGCGCGGCTCCCATGCGGTGCCGTCGATGGCTGCCCAGCCGAGTTCCCCCATGGCGCGGGTCGGTGTCCATACTGAGATGGCGGCGATTGGCGCGGGCATGAACATGGGCGGCACCCACAGCCCGCCCAAATAGGCCAAAGGCAGAAAAATCAGGTTGGCAACCGGAACCGCTGCACGGGCGGTGGTGACGGTGCCGAGTGCGATGCCCATCACGGTTGCAGGAATGGTTGCGACAAGGCAGACGAAAGACAGCCGTGCCCAAGCCTGCGCACTGAGGTTGATGTCGGTCATTATCCGCGCGACGACAATCACCAGACAAACGGCCAGAAGTACAAAAACAAGTGAGGCGATAATGCGCGCGATCCAGTGATTGACACGGTGCCCCGGCAGGCTGCGTTGCCATGTTGCAAATACGCTTTCCCGGTCCTGTGCCACGCTGACGCCAAACTGGAAAAACCCAACCCCCAGAACCGCATAGATGGCAAAGGAGGCCATGGCCTGCGCCGCCCAGCTTCCTTGGCCGCTTTGTGCGCCGAAAAACGCATAGAGCATGGCGGGAAACAGAACCGTCGGTACCCAGAAGCCGGGCTGTCGAAACAGAATGGTCAGGATCAGGCGGCACTCCGCGTAAAGATGGGGGGTCATGTGCTTGTCTCTTTGTGGCGTGTCCGGTCGATAAGACCCTGCAGGGTCAAGGGTTCCAGCGACAGGTCGTGAAAAGGCAGCTCTTCATGCACCATCCGGCGCAGGACGACGTCGCAATCCCTTGCGTCCATGTGCCAGCGATGCCCATCGCGAACCGCTTGCATCCACTGCGGCGCAACGGTGCCCTCCGGCAGGCTGAAGCTCAGCCGTTTGGTATTGGCGCGCGCGCGCATATCATTAATGCGCGCGTTCAGAACGCTTTCGCCTCTGTCGATCAGCGTGATGCTGTCACAAATGGCTTCGATCTCGTCCCAGTGGTGTGACGTCAGCACCAAGGCACCGCCCGTTGCGACATAAGCCTTTGCAACTGTGCGAAACGCGGCGCGCGCCTCTGCATCAAGGCCGGTTGTGGGTTCGTCCAGAAACACAAGCCCGGGCGCACCAACAAAGGCCAGAGCGAGCGCAACGCGGCGCAACTCCCCGCCTGAAAACCCGGCAACCCGGCGGTCGATCAGGGTGTTCAGGCCGAATTGCGCGCTCACCTCGTCCGACCGGGGCTGCCGCCCGTAGCATGCGGCGGTGTAGTCCAACAGTTCGCGCGGTGTGAGCTGGTCTGGAAAATCCGTCGCTTGCGGGGTCGCACCGGTCAATTTTCGCGCCGCCGCACTGCCGGCGGGATGGCCAAAGATCTGTGCACTTCCCTGGTCTGGCGTCATCAGTCCCATCAGCATGGACAAGGTTGTCGATTTGCCTGCACCGTTGGGGCCCAGCAGTCCGAGGGCGGATCCTGCCTCCACCTGCAAGCTGATGTCCGAGACAGCCTGAACCGCGCCAAACCGTTTCGCCAAGCCAGTCGCGCAAAGAGCCAGGTCCCTGTTTTTTGAAGCCATGAGCGATCCCGAGGTTTGCTAACGTCTGTCAAACACGTATTCACGGGGATATGACCCGAACCAAGCCGACTTTCGTGCCCGACAGGAAAAACCCCGCGAAAAGCAGCCCGATGTCGTTGGCGCTTCGCCAACTGCAGGTGACGCTCACCCGTCCCGTTTTCTGGATTGTCATATGCGCCGTCGTGGTTTTGACGGCGATGGCGGGCCCTTACTATACATTGGAGCGGTTGAGCTTTCCCGAACGTCTTGTCTATTGGGGCACGGCTTTGCCGTTGTCTGCGCTGACCATGACGTTTCTGTCGATCCTGACCTACAGGCTGACAGACAACATGTCCCTGAACTGGGTGTTTGTCGCCGTTCTTGCGGGTCTGGCTGGCGTCCTGCCGGTGGTGGGCAGCGTGTATCTGAGCGAGGGGATGGCGACGGGTTTTGCGGCTGGCTGGCTTGATGGTGTCGGGTTCCTGCACCTGACGATGTACATCGTCCCTTCTGTCGTCGGGGTCACGCTGGTCATCAATGCGCTCTTCGAGTTCGGAGTGCTTGGGCAGCAGTCTGCCGTGTCTGAACCCGCCTTGCCAAAACCAACCCTGTTGCAAAGCAAGTTGCCGCATCATCTGGGCACGGCGATCGTCACGCTTCAGGCACAGGATCACTACGTGGAAGTGACGACGTTGAAAGGTCGCGCGACGGTCCTGATGCGCCTTGGTGATGCCATCCGCGATCTGGAACCGCTCGGCGGGCTTCAGGTGCACCGGTCCTGGTGGGTAAATCCTGCCTACGTCCGTCGCATTGAAACCGGCAAAAGCGGACAGGAACTGGTGATGCAAACCGGCATAAATGTACCCGTCGGCCGCAGCTTCCGAAAGGCGGTGAAAGACGTTCTGTGAGCAGGGCCACACCCTACGGGTCGTGTTGGTGGCGGTTGTGTCATCTTGACTTGATACTAATGACGAATTGTTTTTGCGCACCCGGTGGGGGTGGGGGAAAGGGTGCCGCGCGGCGGATAAGGTTGAGGGCGGCCCGGTCTAGATCCTGATTACCGGAGGATTTGGCCAGACCGACTGATGCAAGCCCGCCATTGCCCGCAATCTTGAAAGACACCCGCGCCACCCCGCGCGTGCGTGCGCGCGGCAGGGGCTGTCGGGCAACTGCGGCAGATACACGGCCGGGGTAGTTTGACACATCCGCATTGCCTGCGGTTTGTGCGATTGCGCTGCCTTGGGTGGTGGACGTGCCGGTTCGCACCCCCGTCGCAGCGCCGCGTCGGGTATCTGCCTGTGCGTTTCCGCGTGGTTGCGGTGTGGCTTGCGCGCGGGCAGTCTGCTCTGCTTTGGCGCGTTCCATGATTTCGGGCGGGCGGGTTTTGGGCCGCATGGACAGGGTCGGACTGTCGGTTTCCTTTGCAACGGGTGACGTGAATGCTTCGGCAGTGACGGGTTCGGAAAGCAATGCGCCTTGTGGCGTGACGGGCGCAGATGCAACATTTGGTTCGGCCTGCGCAACGGATGGGGCTGTCGTGGCGAGCGGTCCCGTCACAGCAACTGTACTTGCCACTGGTGCGGTAACGGCGGCGGGTGGCATCGTGGCCGTGATCGTCGGTTCCGGGGCGATTGGCGGTTGTACGGGCTGCGTTGTCGGCGGTTGGGGTGTTTTGACAGGTTCAGCGGAAACCGGGGTGCTGACCCCTGCTGCAAAATCCTGAAAGGAGGACCCTTGCAGCGCCAATGCGCCGGCCCCCCCGGCGATCTCAACCCGCTCCGGGGCCTTGCCATATAGCACACCGGTAAAATGTGCGCCCAACGATACGCCCAAAGCAAGCAGGGCAACTGATCCAGAGGTCGGAATGCGGGACTGAAATATCATTCCAGCCCCCGCGCGGCCACAACGATGATCCGTTCCGCGCCCGCTGTTTGCAGGGCAAGGGCGGCGTCCAGCAGCGCAGAGGCTGGCGCGTCACGATCCGGCACGATGCGGGCGACCGGCTCTTCCAGCGTGCTGAAATACGCCGCCGCATCGGTGGGTTGTCCTCGGAATGTCAGGTTCCCGTCCGCTGACAATACCATCGCATCGGGTGGCGCGCGCCCTTCCAGATCGGCTGCCGTCGCGAGCGTCAGGTCAGGGTCAAGCGGGGGCGCCACGGCACCTGCCACCAGAAAGAAGACCAACATCAGGAACACCACATTGATCAAGGCGATGGTGGGTTCCAGACGCCGCCGGGTTGCGGGGCGCGTCATCGCAAGACCGTCATGGAGATGTTCGGGATGGACCGAAGCACGACCAGCACATCAATCATGCGCTGCGCTTTTATGTCCGTGTGCAGCGAGACAAAGACACGTTCGTCGCTCAATGAATCCGCGAGGGCGTCGATGTCCACGGCTACGCCGGACAAACGCAGTTCATCTTCGGTGATCTGAAGGAACTTGGCGCCGCGCGCACTTTCACCCGAGCCACCGGCGGCGGCTGTGATATCGATTTCGCCGAATTTGGAAAAGGTCGATGTCAGCATGAAAAACAGCAGCAACAAAAAGATGACATCCACCAGCGGTGTCAGCGAAAGCGCGCGCCGCTGAAAGCCGCGCCTAGGCATGGGCAGGGTCTGCCAGTGAAGCGGCCGGCTGCGTATTGCGCAGGTCCATCGGTGCTCTGGCCCGGGCGAGAGCAAGTTCGGCAAAGTCACGCTCGCGGCTTGTGCGCCCCTCCAGCCAGGTCAGCACAAGCGAGGTCGGTATCGCAACCGCCAGACCCACTGCGGTCGTCAACAAGGCCACCCAGATCCCACCGGCAAGCAGCGACGGATCGACCGCCGCCCCTGCTTCCTGCAACGCTCTGAAGGCGTCGATCATCCCCAGAACCGTGCCGAAAAGCCCGAGCAAAGGGGATATCTGCGCGATGCTGTCCAGAATGCGATAGCCCCCCTCCAATCTGGACAGATTGGCCGCCGCTTCCTTGACAAGACGGTCGTTCACGATGGCGTCCCCGGGGGCTTTCAACGCCGCCTCAATCAACGGTGCGAGATGCGATGTGCTCGCGCGTACCTCTGTCAGGGCGGCGGCGGGGTTGTTTGCATCCCTTTGCCGCAGCGCAGACCTGATGTGATCATGCCGCCCGACGCGTGCCACGCGATGTTGCCAGACCTTGTACAGCGTCACGGCCAGCGCCACGATCGACAGACACAGCAAGAGCATGACGACAGGACCACCGAGGTCGAAGATGCCCCAAACGGACTGCCGGATGGCGGAAACAGCATCCGTCATCCTTGCAACGCCACATCGGTGCGGGATGAAACGGTCAACGCATCCTCGCAATCCACATCGCTTTCGCAGGTCTGCACACCGTTCACCAGCAGACTGCCGAGCGCGGCGCAACTCATGTTCGGCAGGTCAAACTGGCGAACCCGCATGCTGCCGGCGGGAATCTTCTGAAAGTCAAACAGCGTCATGCTGGCAACGCTTCCCTTTGTGTCGAAGGCCACGGTTTCCAATACGATGCGGTTCACGTCCTGCTCAAAAGCGTTCTGCGCCACAAAGGTCAGTCGGCACGCCGCCTCCATCTGCTTCACGTTATCCAAGTGCACTGAAATCTGCGTCTCTGCGGCATAGGCCTGAGACGTCGAAAGAGCGAAAACCGCGCAAAGGCACCGGGCGAATTGCATGTTTCAGAATCCCTGATAATTTTAGTCGGAATTATGCGGAATCCGCCGAAACATGCAAGCGGCTTGGACCCGTTTGTGCCGTGTTTCAGCGTTGGTTCAGGGAATGGTCAGGCAGAATCTTGCGCAGAAACATGTGTTCTCAACGCCAGCCATGACCAAATATGCGCGGGGCACATGAAACCGATACCTGACAATCTTAACCTTTGGTATTGATGAGGCGGCAAGTCCCGCGTGATCAGTCCTTTTTGAACTGCACCGTCAAAGGGCTGTTCTGGACTGTCCACCGCCCGGTATCAGGCTGTCCCGTGCTGTTGATCACAAGATAGCTTTGCCTGCCGTAGTACCGCAGTGCAGACAGGGCGTCGGGCAGGGTTTGCACATCACGTGCGGAGATGAAAAGCCAAGGCCGGGCGCGGCGATCCACTTCGACCCAGACGCGGCTGTCGCCTGACTGGGCCATGTCCGGCGCGTCATCTTCAAAATGTGGCTGCCGCAGGGCATCGACCTGCTGCGCTGTGCCAACCGCTATGATTGCAGATGTCTCCGAGACGGTCCCATCCGAGATCGAGATGCTGGCGGGGGTGCGAAACAATCGTGCAAGCACCTGCTCGGCGATATCCCGCGCGCCGTCAGATGCGATCAGCGTCACCTCATCCGCGCGCAGAACATCCTGAAGGGTCGCGGGCAATTCACCTTCGGAGAGTTGCCGCATTGCGTGAAAACCCGGGTCTATGGACAGACTTATGGGCCTGTCTTTGACGGCGAGATTGAACTTTGCCACGGTCGTGTCAAAGGTGACCATGTGCCCTTCGCGACCCGTCGCGGTTTCCAGCACGACCGGAAGTCTGACCGCATAGGGGGTATCACCTTGGCGCAATTGAAAGCTGACCTCAAACCCATCGGCTGTGTCGGTAACGGCGGCTTCTGAAAGGGTAATCTCGGGCAGGCCATTCCTGTCCAGTGATTGGCTGAAAAAAGCATCCATGTTGCGGCCTGCTTCCGCTTCGAAGGCATCTTGCAGGTCATACCACCCCGCCGCGTCGCCATTGTGCGCATGCCAGAAGCGTTTCAATGCGGCGTCGAACACTTCCGCCCCGATGCTTTCATGCAAACTGTGAAAGACCATGGCGCTCTTGCCATAGCCCACCGACTGATTCCCGTCATGGCCGCTCGATCTGAACTCCCGCAAGGGGCGATCCCGGTTTGCGGGCAGGGCGGTCAAGGCGGCCAGCCAATCGCGCCGCATCGCCTTTGCGCTTGCCTCACTGTGCGCGGCGGCCAGCGCGTAATCGGCCTGATAGGTGGTCAGCCCTTCGGCCCAATTCCCAGCGTCGTAATCGACCCGCACACCCGAACCCCACCAGTTATGCAAGACTTCATGCGCGAGCGAGCGACCCAGCATGTAGGGGTGGCTGAGGATGTCCTCACTGATATAGGTAAGCCCGTCAAAGGCGTAACCGACCGGGATCGGTGCGGAAACAATCGCAAACCCGGCATTCGGATAGGCACCGATGCGCCCTGCATACTGTGTGATATAGCGTTCGGCAGCGGCCAGATAGTCCTGCGCGAGGCCCTGATCCTCGGGCGTGAAATACGTCCGCAAACGGATCTCGCCCGAGGGCATCTGGAGCATGCGTTCCTCGATGACGTAGGGGCCAAAGAACACATCCGCGTCGGACCAGCTTTCATCCAATTGAAAGGTTGCCGTATATATGTCGTCCGTGATGTTTTCGGAGATCAGGTCGCCTGTTACGACACCCCGGTGGGACGCCGGGGTTCTGATCGTGATCCGGTCCGCAACGGCATCTGCGTAGCCCGGCAACCACGCAAGCGCACCGATCATATAGGCCCCTGTCGCGCCTGCGCCGAAAAAGGGGTTTGTGGCGTCGATGCCGGGTACGACCCCTTGCAGGACCATGGTGTTTGAATCCGCGTCCGCGTCAGACGCGATCTCTAACCAGTCGGGCAGTTGCGCCTGTGCCAGATCGTTCGCATCTGCGCCGGGTAATGCGATGGATACCCGCGCGTTTTCGGGATCAAAGCTGAGGGTGATCACATCTGTCTGTGTGTCTGCATGGCCTTCCGGCGCACGCATCAGCAGGGCAAGCACAGCCACGGCAACGGCCCGCAAAACTGCCCCGTTTGGTCTTTGTCTGCGCATCTGTTCCAAGCCCCTTACATTTGTGGTCACGACCTTCTGTGCCAAAACTTGGTACATAGCGCCGGTGGCGATCAGGACAAAGCCGCCGAGGCGCAGGGCTGTGTCACGCAGACAGGGTGTGCCCCGCCTGCACGTGCGCACATCGCGGCCAATGATGGCGCCGCAAAGACGGACGGTGCGTCACAAAGGGGCAGAACGTCTGCGTGAGGGATACTTTGAACGAACGCCCGGGCTGGGACAGGCCGTTGGGAAAGATCGTGTATTGTTCATCGAACAGGTTATCCACGCCGACGCGCAGCGCCGTGCCATCCCACGCCCCGCGCGTTGGGGTCAGCGTGGCAAACAGGTCCAGCAATGCATATGAATCCGCAGGTTCGTTGCCGCCGGATCCGTCATCCACGCTGGCGGCGTAGGTGGCGCGCGCGCCGACGGTCCAGGTCTGATTCGGACGCCAGCCGAGCGTGCCGGTGATGCGTTCCTGCGGAATTGAGCCCAGACGATCCCCGCCCACGGTCTCGCCCCGCGGGATGCTCAGCCCGACGCCCGCAAACCAAAGCCCTGCGTCATAATCGAGTTCGGCCTCCACACCCCACAATCGGGCGTCCACGTTGCGTTGCGTTGTTGTCCCGCCGACAACACCACCGCCCGGCCCGAACACCAGTGTCGAAAAATCAATGAATTCGACCCGTGACTCGATGAAATTGTCCACCTCAGCATAATAGGCATTCGCCGAAAACCGCAGCGTATCGCCACTTGTTCGCACGCCCGTGTCCTCAAACCGGAAGCCCAGCTCGTATTGAATGGATTCCTCTTCTTCGAGGTTCGGGTTGGGGACAAATTGGTTCACGCCGCTGAACGTGATGCCGCCTCCGATGGGAAATCCGGGTGACGTGAAGTGCACGCCGTCATTGTAAAGCTCCGTCAGCGTCGGGGCGCGATAGGCTTGCGCGACATTGCCGAAAATCTGCCAGCGGTCATTCGGGCGATAGCTGAAACCAACCCTTGGGGACAAGAAGTCCTCATCCACATCGGCAAGGGTCGGGTCGTCCACATCGCGGCTGTAGCTGTCAAAACGCAGGCCGGCGATCAGGTCAAGCTGATCCGAAACGCCGAAGGACGCTTCCGCAAAAACGCCGGTGGTCTCTGCTGTGGCGTCGGGAAGCTGCAAACGGTCCGTGCCATTGCGCGTGCCGTTCTGATCGTCGCGGTAGATCTCCGCGCCGTAAACCAACGCCACCGGAATGCCCCAGTCAAACGAAGAGCGGTTGGTGATTTCCAGCCCATAGGTGTCATAGTCTGTGACATCCGCTCGCCCGTCGCGGGTGCGGTCTTCTTCGATGCGTAGCGTATTGCCGTAAAGTAGGACGGACAGATCAACCAGGTTTGAACCCTCCGGGTTGAAATCCCACGACAGCCGAGCCGTGGAGATTTCGGCATCGCGGTCCACGTCATCCTCGCTTGAGGCGGCATTCGCATTGGGCGGCGTTGTTCCGTCATCGCGATAGTGCGACCATGTAAACTCAAAACGCTGGTCCTCTGCGGGTTCAAATCCGAGTTTGAAAAGACCGTTGGTCGCGTCGAGTTCCGAGTTGCGGATGTCGCGCCCGTTGCCATCGTCAAGGTCAGATCCGAACTGACGTGTGCCGATAAAGGCCAAGGCATCCAAATTGCCCCAATCGCCATAAACCGTGGTGCTGCCGCTGAAAATATCGCCGTTCGACGCATATCCCAACCGGACGCGCGCACCGGTTGTTTGCCCTGGCCGCAGCAGGTCCGAAGGATCGCGCGTTTCAACAGAAATGACCCCGCCCAAAGCGCCTGAGCCAAAGAGGGTCGAGCCACCGCCGCGCACGACTTCGACGCGTTGCACGATATCAGGATCAAAGAAAAACCGACCGCGATGGGCCTGATTAAAATTCAAGCGCCCGCCGTCAAACCGCAACACCACCTGTTCATCCTGAAAGCCCCGGATGTTGGGTTCCTGTGAAATACCCCTTGGGCCGCCTTCGATGACAACGCCGGGGATATCCCCGATCAGCTCTTCATAGGTGTCCGCCTGTCGCTGCTCCAGCGCCTCGCCTTCAAGAACGGAGGCGGCGACGGGTGTGTCGCGGATGTCCCTTGTATCACGCAGGGCGGATTCCAGCGTGATCGGCGGCAACTCAACCGGCGCTACCTCCTGAGCCGTGGCTCCGGTCGCGGTCAAGGCGGTTGTCAGCATGAATACTTTGCGCACGTTAGTCCCCTCGGTCGGTATCAAATCCTTGCGCGGGATCTGCCTGAAACACCGAGTGGGGCACGCTTTGGCAGCGTTAATAATTTACCTGAGTAATTCTGTAAAGATTTAACTGTGCAGAAAATCAAGCCCGGAGCGCAGAATTCGGCGCACCGGACACTATTGTCGAAGATCACAAATGCTGAATCACCGAAAACCCTTCGAACTGCGGAGAGCCCTCATGCAGTTTTGCGGTTTTCCCCGCATCCTTATGCGCCAGCCGGAACGCATCAGATCGTGTCCATTCGCGAAACGCCTCTTCGGATGCCCAGACCGTATGGGAGGCATAGAGGATATGACCGTCTGAATTCTCCGGCCCCTTCAACATGTGAAATTCGACGAAGCCTTCCATGGATTTCAGGTGGCTGTCTCTGCCCAGCCACAGGGCCTCAAACGCCGCCGCATTCGTTTTGGTGACGGTAAACCTGTTCATTGCGATATACACGTGATGTCCTTTTTGATCCTGTATTGGTGATGCACATATGCGCGCTGTGTCTGATGCGGAACGCAATCGGCTGTCCTAATGGGGATTGCTGCCATTCTGGTGCGTTTGCCTGTCATTTCTGTTATCTAGGTCGCCTGCCTGTCAAAACCAAAATACCCGGTGCGTTCTCTCTCATGCGTTTTGTTCTGCGTCTGGGTCACGGTCATTCTTCTTCCTATTCGGATGCATCAGGGCTGCGGCGGTTTTCTAAAGGCGGTTGGCGGCGTGGGGCAGAACATATGTCGCGCTGTGCGGTGGCGGGGTGTTCACGCGCAACGCGCAGCCATAGGCCTGTGACAGAATGGCATCCGTCATCACCTGTTCGGGTGGGCCTGCTGCAAGGCACTGTCCGCCTGACAATATGGCCAGATGGTCTGCAAACATCGCGGTCAGATTGAGGTCATGCATGACGGCAACGACGCCGCCACCAGCGCTTGCGTAGGCGCGCGTGATTTCCATCACTTCAAGCTGATTGGCGATATCGAGGCTGGCCACAGGTTCATCCAGCAGCAGCCAGCGCGGCGCACCGCCGACGACGGGCCGCCAGACCTGTGCCAGAACCCGCGCCAGTTGGACGCGTTGCTGCTCACCGCCGGATAATTCGTGATAAAACCGATCCGCATAATGGGCCAGCCGCACCTGTGACAGGGCGGCCATGGGCGCGTCGCAGTCGCGCGCACAGACGCCCGCCTGCACGCCCAGCCTGACGACCTCGGCCACGGTAAAGGGAAAGGCAAGCACCGCGCTTTGGGGCAAAACGGCGCGGATCGCTGACAACTCCCAAGGTTTCATGCGGCTTGTGTCTTTTCCGTTCAGGCGAACGGTGCCGTCGAAAGGCAGATCCCCCGTTATGGCCCGCAACAGCGTGGTTTTGCCGGAACCGTTCGGGCCGACGATGGCGCTGACTTCGCCCGGTTTTGCACAAAACCCGATCCCGTGGAGGATGGGTGTGCGCCCCAGTTTGACCGTGATGTCAGCGGCGTCCAGCGACATGCTACATATCCACCAGATCGCGGCGGCGCAGGAGTATCCACAAGAAGACCGGCGCGCCCAGAACTGCCGTGATGATCCCGATCGGCAATTCCGCCGGTGCGATGATGACCCGTGCGATCATATCCGCAAGCACCAGCAGAATAGCCCCCAGCAAGGCCGAGTTGATCAGCAAGGCGCGATGATCCGGCCCCGTGGCCAGCCGCAACAGGTGCGGGACGATGATGCCGATGAACCCGATCCCGCCGGACACGGCCACGGCAGCCCCCGTGGCGGCGGCAACCATCAGGATGCTTGCGTTTTTCAGCCGCTGCACCGAATGCCCGATATGCGCGGCGGTCGCTTCGCCAAGGGCCAGCCCGTTCAGGCCCCGGCCCAGAAAAGGCGCGGCGATGATTGCGGCCAAGATGATCGGGCCGGCGGCGGCGACCTTTGTCCAGCTTGCCCCGGCCAGCGATCCCAGCCCCCAGAACGTCAGGTCCCGCAGTTGTTGATCGTTCGCCATATAGATCAGAATACCCGCCAGCGCACCGGTCAGCGCGGCCAGCGCGATTCCCGCCAGCAACATGGTGGCCACGGATGTGCGCCCCCGCCGCGTCGAAACACGGTAAAGCAGAATGGTCGACGCCCAAGCCCCCAGAAAAGCCGCCACCGGGATCATCTGGTTGCCCAGCCCGTCGATCAGCGTGACAGGCAGCAGCCCGCCCAGAACGATGGCGCAGATCGCGCCCAGACCCGCCCCGGCCCCGACCCCGACAAGACCCGGATCGGCCAGTGGGTTGCGAAACAGCCCCTGCATCACAGCGCCCGACACCGCCAGCGCCGCGCCTACGAGGATACCCAGCACAAGGCGCGGCAATCGGATATCCCACAGCACGACCTGTTCCAGCCGGGTCAGCGGTTCGCCCTGTGCAAGTTTGCTCAGCGCGCTGCCAAGGCTGATGTCGGTTGCGCCGACGGTCAGGCTTGCGGCGCTGATGACAAGCAGACCCGCGCCCAGCAGCAGATGGCCGAGGCGTGCGCGGCGAATGCGATCCACGGGCAAGGCGCGCGGCGCGATGTTCAGGGGTGTGGCGTCAGCTACCATAGAGCAATTCGTTAAGTTCCATCGCCGCCGCCGCCGTGCGCGGCCCGAACCCCAGAATGAACAGCCCATCCATCCTTATCACGGCACGATCCTCCGCCGCCGGTGTTGTCATGATGGCAGGCATGGCAAACAGCTTGTCGTTGCTGGCCCCATGCCCGCCGCCACGATCCATCATCAGGATCACGTCGGGGGCGGCAGCGCTCACGGCCTCGTCGGTGACCTGCTTGTAACCCTCAAAGCAGTCGATGGCATTGACCCCGCCGCTCATCTCTATGATGGACTGCGCTGCTGTGTTGGTGCCTGCGGCCATGATCCGCCCGCCCTGCGTGCTGAGAATGAACATCACGCGCTTTGGATCCTGCGTGATGCCCCTTGCGCGCTTTTCTGCCCTTTGCAATTCGGTATCGAGTTCACGCGCCAGATCGGCGGCTTTGCCGGGCACGCCAAGGGCTGCGCCGACCGCCTCCACCTTGGCCAGAATACCGGCGCGGTCATGCGCATCGGGAATCGTTACAAATGTGATCGCCGCCTCGTTCAGCACGTCGATGGTTTCGGGCGGTCCGGCGCCTTCTTCAGATATGATCAGCGTGGGGTTCACGGATAATATGCCTTCGGGCGACAGGGCGCGCAGGTATCCCACATCGGGCAGCGCAGTCGCAGCCGATGGATAGGTCGAAGTGGCATCGCGCGCGATTAGCCGGTCCTCTTCGCCAAGGGCATAGATGATTTCGGTGACCGACCCGCCAAGGGCCAGAATGCGGGGCTCCTGCGACGCCTGCGCAACGCGCGCGACAGACAGCACGCATAAAACCAGGCTTATTGCAAAACACCGGGCAAAGGGCGTTTTCATGCCGGGCTCCGTTGCTTGAGGTCTGCGAGGCCCTTCACGATTTCCTGCCACGCGGGGCGGCTGTCCTTGCCTTCTTTCGCGACACCAAAGATTTGAAAGATCAGCATCCCTTCCGCGTTGAAGGCTTCGAGGGATGTGGCCATGCCGCGCTGTGTCGGTTTTTCCACGGCCCAGACCTCGGCCACGTGATCCAGACGCAGGTGCAGGTTGAACCGCGGGTCCATGACATTCTGCCAAGGCCCCGTCGGTTTCAGCGTCGCAATCGGCCCCGTGTGAATCTGAATACACCCACGGTTGCCGGTAAAGATCATCACATCCGTTCCGGTCTGTTGCACCGTGTGTAGCGCCGCATCGACCGCGCCGGTGTCAAGCCGGCGCACGAAGGGATCACCAGCGATCCGGTACGCCCCCAAACGGTTCATCTTGAGCTTGGAGGTCAGGCGCATGAACTGGTGGGTATCCGTCATGCGCGTCCATTCCTTGCGCAGGATGTCGATTTTATCCGGGGCTGATTTGGCGGCTTCGGCGGGTTGGCGCGGGGCCAGTTGCAGGGTTTGCGGTTGACTGTGCAAGGCAAGATCACCTTTGGCCGCGTCCCATGCCGCCATATCGGATCCCTCACGCAGGAATACCTTGTGAATGGCATCACCGGCGGCATCAAAGACCTGAAGGCTGCGGCGCAATCCGGTGTCCGTCTCCTTTTCGACCATGAATGCGTGATGCCAGTGGGAGGGGAAAATCCGCAGATCGATGTCGTGGCTCAACACCATCGCCGCATGATTGCCGGGGTGGTAGTTTTCATAAAACCCCACCTTTTCATGGACACAGGCCGTATTGCGGGTAAGCGCCATCACCTCGCCAAGCGTCAGCGCCAGACCCATGACAACATCCGGATGGGCGTCGATCTTTACCGTGCCCATGCCACAGAATGCCGCCACCAGTTGTGCTTCGGAAATTCCAAGCCGATCGGCGAGGTCCCTGTCCCTTAGTTTTGGCAAGTCTTCGCGAAAAGCGCGGATGGTTTCCGGATCGACTGTGTTTTGCTCGGCCATGCTTCACCCTCGAAAGTGGTTTCATCAATGGCTGGCACTGGCGTCTGGCGCGTGGCTTGCTCTCACATCCTATGACTGACAAAATTAGTAAGGAAAGCGCGGAGTGCAAGGGCAAATTTCTATTTCTGCCCGTAAGAGCCGATTGGCAGCTCAGAGTCTCATGCGCAAAGCCGTTCGCCGGACGGTGTGAGGGGCCGGTGGGTCGGCCGCCAAAACCTTCATGGCGCACGCCGGGACCCTCAGATCCGGGCTGATCGCTTAAACGATCTTGGTGCCGTCTTTCTTTGCCTGTCTGACCTCACGCAGAAATGCGGTGACAATCACTGCCAGCACAACGGCCGAAATGAGCGGCCAGATCAGAATATACAGCGTCAACATAAGCGCGGTCCTTTCGCAGTAGGGTTTCGGGCGGTCATAGTTTTTCATCCACAGCGCGCACGGCTGCCAATGCGGCATCATCGTCAAAGCTGGTGACACGGTCGTTGATCACATTGAAATCGAACTCTTCCTTGCCGATCAGGCTAAGCGCGACGCAGATGATCGTGCTGGCGCCATAAGCCGTCAACGACCCCAGCAAAACGGTGTATTCCCGCAGGAATCCGGTGAAATACACAGCGCAGACGACGCCACCGATGGCCGCGACGGCAAAGCCGACGATGCGGCCGAAAAACCCGAAGGCCATCAGCCCCAGTACCACACCACCGCCCACGGCTGCGATGAGTTCAAAGAAGCCACCGACGATACCCCCAAGCGTGAGCATTTCAAACCGCACGACGGTGAACATGACCAAACCGCCCACGACCGCCCAGATAAACGCCTGATTGGTGACGCGGGTCCAGTAGCAGCTGGCGATCACCGGGAACACGATCGCCCCCCAGAGCGCGCCGACAAAGACCAGCATGACCAGAATATCCAGCGAAAAGCTTGCCAGGATCAGACCCGCCATGGTCGCCACAATCATTGTCAACCGGCCCAGCATGAGCATCTTGCGGGGGCTCGGGTTGCCCTTGGAAAGGTTGCGCCCGTAGATATCCGTCATCATGATCGCCGCCAGCGCCGACAGGTCGGAATCCGCCGTCGAGGACAGCGAGCCGATCACAAGAATGAAAAACAACGCAATCATAATGGGCGGCAGATAGGCCGATGCCATTTGCGGAATGATGTTATTCACATCGCCTGCATGCGGTGCGATGCCCAGCATCAGAGCCATCAACCCCAGCATGCCCAGCCCGATCACGATTGAGCCGTAGCCCAGTGTCGCGGTGATGAAAGTGGGTTTGATCAGGTCCTGCCGCACCGCGAAAAGGCGCTGCGCGATGGTCTGATTGCCGATGGCATAGGCCAGGACCGCCACAAAGAACGGCGCACCTTGCTCAAGAATGGCGGTGGTCGAAAAGAAATCGGCCTGTTCTTCGGTGATGATTTCAAAGCCGGCGGTCAATGCCTCGCTGCCGCCCGCGCTGAAATAGACCCAGGGAATGATGATCACGGCAATCGACATCATCGCCACCACCTGTGCAAAATCGGTCAGGATCGAGGCCCGGAAACCGGACCAAAGCGTGTAGGACAACACACCGATCCCCGCAATCAACACGCCCGCCTGAAAGGAGAGTGGTGACAAGACGGATACGAGCGCGCCTGCAGCCGTGAAATTCACCATCAGGCTGATCACGCTGCCAAAGAGGTTGGATATGGCAAGGATCAACTGGCTGCCGGAGCCATGGCGGGCATGCATGATCTCGGCAAGGGTATGGGCGTTGGGTGCCAATGCACGAAACCGCAGGCCAAAGGGGTAGATGAACAGGATCATCAACGCCCCCCAGAACCCGTAGTGTATCGGTCCCGACAACCCGTAATTATAGCCCGAAATGGCCGCGCCATAAAAGGACGCTGCCCAGATCCAAGTGGCTGTCATACTTGCGGCGGATATGCCAAAGCCAACCTTGCCGCTGGACACCATGAAACCATCGACGCTTTCGTCCTTTTCGTTCACGAATGTCGACATGAAAAAGGTGCCACCGTAAAAAAGCACCAAGAGAGCGATAACCGTTGCTGTAGAAAACTGAAAAAATACCGGATCAGCCATGGATTGTGTCCCCCACTTGTTCTGCACGCATATTTTTCGCAAAGCCCTTAAGGCCAGTTTACCACATTTGTCAAACCGTGATCTGCCGCAGAATAAGCATTCTGATGTGTCACAGCCTGCGCCCCTGTTTTTTCGGTGCGGGGCCGGGGCCGCGATTGGATGATCGTCTTCAATTCTGTGATGTTCTCGGGCAATTTTTTCAGGAAAACGCAGGGCCGTCGCAGCCACAAAACAACCGTACATTGATCCGCGCCACTACCCGCGTGTGTCATCACGCCACCAACTGCTGTGCAGACACGACCCGTTTGCGGCCCGGCGTAGCATTCCGCGCGAAGTTGACCCGATAAAAAGGGGCTGATGGCGGGGTATGTGCGTGGCTTTCAAAGGGCCAAGGCGCGATCTTTGTGCCCAACCGCGACCCCATCGTGCGGGCGGCGACCCCGCAAAGGGCCGCCTGCTCAGTGCCCATTTGCGGTGGCTTCATGATCGCTTGGCCGTTCATGCGGACGACTCTTGCCAGCGATGGAGCCTCGCTGGCGGTCCTGGTCTGGCGACAGGTCTTATGCGGATCGCACGCCGGACATGCCGTGAGCGGCCCGAATGAGTTGGAACAGCAGGAAGCCTGCCGGCCCGAACAGAAATGTAACCGGCAGGCACGGCGCCACCAGCCAGAAGGGCAATCCATCGCGCCGCCCCTGCCGGCAGATCCACGCGCCAACCACAAGGTCGAAGGCAAGGAAATGGATCCATCCCGCCATCAGCGCGTCGGCGTGCGAGAAAAGTTCCCTCACCTCGGCAAAACTGCCAAAACCGCCGCTTGGGGCGGGAAAAATAAACAGGATCACAATATAACCCATGGACAGCACCGCAGGCAGTACGAGGCCCGCGATCCGGTCCGACCAGACCGGGATGAGCGGTGACAAAAGCAGCGCGGCCCAGCCGGTCATCGCCAACATTCCCGCGAGCGAAAAGATCAGGTCATGGTTCATTGGATGTCCTTTCGCAAGCAGCGTGGTCAAGATCCAGCATGATCTGGGGTGTGCCGTCGGACGTCCGCTCCTTCGAGTGCCCTTTTGGGCCGACCTCTACCCGGATCCGTTTACGCAGGTTCGAGAAACTGTCGAAGCGGACGACGTCCACCGCTTCGTCGAGGTCGAGTACCAGCCGGAACCACCCGGGCTGGAGCGGTTCGGCGCTCAGCACCGTCGCGGCGAAGGGCTGCGACAGGTAGCGCCCGGTCACATGCCCGCCGACCTTCCAGCCTTGCGGGGGGCGGTCGCGCAACACGGCATGAAACGCGTTCCAGTCGCGCAAGCCATGGCGCTGGGCAACCCGCTCAAGCGCTTGCGCGTGGCTGATCCCCACGCCCTGTTCGAAAAGGCGCGCGCGCAGGCGCTTCGCTTCCTGTTTGGCCTGCGTGATCGTTGGTAAGTCGCGTGTCATGCCTGCCCCTCCCAAGCCGTGGTGAAAAGACCGCCGCGCAGGGCCTGCGCAGGTGCGCGTTGCACCACCGCAAGCCCCGTCAGCCCAACGAGCAGACCCTCGGCCAGAGGCACGGCGTGCCAGATAGTCAACGCACCGACCGACCCCGCCGCGCCCACGTCGAGAAGGCAGATCAGGACGCAATTGAAGCCCATGCTGCTGCGTGGGGCGCGCAAACTCATCGCGGCCATTGACTGCCGTTTCGCGAGATGCCCTGCACAGAGCGCATCGACCCTGGCGCGCAGGCCGGTCACGCCCATGACGAAGATGACGGGAGGCGCCGTGCGCGCATAGATCGGGCTGATCGGCCCGGTGAGAAATGAGTTCATATGGGACGACATGACCCGGTGTTCCTTCTGGCTCAGGTCGCGCAAGGATTGGACGGGGCCCGCATTACCATCCGCGCGACAGGTGCCGAGGATGACGAAGATCGTGTCTGCTACAGAACTTCACCGTGACAGGATGTCGGCGGGCGGCAGGCGTCTGTTGCCTGCGCGCCGTTTAGATGGGCCGTACCACTTTTGTCAAGCGAAACGGTTCCCACGGCGCACGCGCTCGGACAAGCCCCGCGCCAGCAGGTCAAAGACCACCCTTATGCGGCGGCTGGTCTGCAACTCCCGGTGCGTGACGAGCCACATCGGGAATTCAAGCGAAGGGAAGTCCGGTAGAACCCTCTCTATGCCGGGGTCGGCGTCACCAAGGGCTTCGGGCTGCATGGAAACGCCGTAGCCCGCCTTCACCAGTTCCCATGCAACAACCCCGTTTGCGCTCGACATGACGAAGCTCTCGGGGCGGATGGGTACGCCCATGTTATGCAGCGGGGCCATCAGGCGTTCGGGATCGGCGTTGCCTACGAAATCGAGCGTGGCCACATCGCGCGGTGTATGCGGGCGGCCCACCCTGTCGAGATAGTCCGATGCGGCGTAGAGGTTGGCGCGGAAGTCCCCAAGATGGCGCGCGATGAGGTCCGGCTGGTCTGGCCGGACGTGGCGTATCGCGATGTCGGCCTCGCGTTGCGTCAGATTCTGCATTTCGCTCGACGCTAGGATGCGGACACGGATGCCCGGTGCTGTCTGTCGCAACGGCTTGAGCACGCGCGGCAGGATTGCTGCTGACAACAGGTCCGTTCCCGTGACCGTGACCTCTCCGCTCACGTCCTGTGATTTGCCGTCGGCCACCATCGAGATGAGCGTTGCGGCCTCGCCCATGGTGCGCATGTGTTCCAGCAGATCGCGCCCTGCCTCCGTCAAGGTAAGGCCACGGACGCTGCGCTCAACCAGCGTCACGCCAAGCGCCTTCTCCAGACCGCCGATCTGCCGTCCGACCGTCGGCTGCGTCGTCTTCAGCACGCGCGCTGCGCCACTGAACGAGCCCTCTTGGACCGTCGCGAGGAAGGCGCGCACCTGGTTCCAGTCGAATGAGATGGCCTGCCAGTTCATATATCAGCGTATAGCAGATGGACAGAAATCGGCAATCGACCAATCGCGGATGCATGGCGATACCGTTCATAACACCGGGATGTGACGCGCTGACTGCTTCGGCATGTTCTACCCGGTGCCTGCAAACAAGGCTTTGATGGAACGACCAATGGAAACTCAACTTTTCTGGGACCGCATTGCGCCCAAATATGCCCGCAAACCTGTGGATGATCCCGACGCCTATGAAGAGAAGCTCGCGCTTGCCGCATCCCTGCTACGGCCCAGTGACCGCGTGCTCGAAATCGGCTGCGGAACGGGGACAACTGCGCTGCGGCTCGCCCCCAGTGTCATGCACTACACCGCGACCGACGGTGCGCGCGCCATGATCGGGATCGCCGATGCGAAGCTTGGCCCCGGGGCGCCGGCGAATGTCAGCTTTCATCATGCGGATGCGGGCGATCAGATTGCCGGGGCGCCCTTCGACGCGGTTTGCGCCTTCAGTCTGCTGCACCTTGTCGAGGACCTGCCGGACGTACTGGCGGCCGTCAATACGCAGCTGAAGCCGGGCGGTCTCTTCCTGTCCAAGACAGTATGCACCAAGGCAGCAGCGTGGCCGATCCGCGCGCTGATCCCGACGCTGACTGCACTGCGTTTCGCGCCGCCGGTGACGCCTTTGAGCGAGGCGGAGCTTGTCCGGTTTCTAAAGGACGCAGGCTTTACGGTCGAGCGAAAGATCCATCTTGGCACGAAACGCATGAGCCCGATCATCGTCGCGCGCAAACCCGCCTGACGCAGCCCGAACCGCTCTTTTGAAAGGCCGAAGCATGCATTTGATCAGCCGTCGCGAATGCGCCTTCCTCGCCCTCGTGTTCCTCTACTCTTTCCTTCCGGCAGTCATCGGCCTGCTCCGCATTCCGGAGCTTGTCGGCGGTGCTGCGATCATCCCGCCGAACCCCCGTGCGGTGATCGATCCCCTGCCGATTGCCCTGCATATCCTCGCCAGTTCGATATTCTGTCTTGCGGGGGCCGTTCAGTTACTGCCGAGCCTGAGGCAGGCTCGACCCGCCCTGCACAGGATGCTTGGGCGGGTGGTTGCGGCAGCAGGATGCCTCAGTGCGCTCACCGGTCTCTGGATGACCGTGTCCTACGCGTTTCCGGAGTCCCTGCAGGGACCACTGCTTTATGGCGTGCGCGTGACATTCAGCCTCGCGATGATCGCCTTCATCTTTTGGGCCATCGTGGCGATCCGGGCGCGCATGCCTGCCGCACACCGCGCTGCAGTCTTGCGCGCCTATGCGATCGGCCAAGGGGCCTCGACCCAGACCGCGCTGTTCCTGATCGCCATGGCCTTGACGAAGACCGAGCCGTTCGGTTTCGCCCGCGACCTTCTGATGGTTGGGGCGTGGGTCATCAACCTTGCAGTCGCGGAACTCCTTATCCGCGGCATCCGCGCGATGCCCGGGCGACCTGCTGCGATCTCCGGCGGGTCGTGACCTCAAGTCAAACATCAAAAAACTCAAAAGAAGAAGAACTCAAAATGCGAAAGCTCGACCCACACACTCTCCTATCCGCGCTCTGGCTGTTCATCCTGCTGAACATCATCTTTCGTGACATCCACCAGTTTTTGCTGAAGTCTCATCTCGAGATGCTGCTGACGGGCCATTACAACGGCACCCCGATCACAGACGAACTGATGCTGATGGGCGGGTTTTTTGCGCTTGTGATCATCTCCATGGTCCTGCTCTCGCTGCTGCTGGAGCGGCGCTGGCTGCGGCCGGTGAGCGCATTCGGGGTGATCTTCACCGCGGGCTCAGCCGTGATGGCGCCGCCCACCGACTTGGACGATACTCTCCATTTCGGCGTCGCGTTTTGCGCCCTCGCGGCGATTTCCTGGATCACATGGCGGTGGCCCGACGATCAAGCAATGCCGGCACGGCCATGACAAATTCTCTGCACGCGCCAAAAGCCCGCGATGTGCGCTTGGGCCTCCGCCCGCGCAGGCGCTGGCCCATGGGCGTCCTTGTCCTGATTGTCGCGGTGACTGCGATTGCAGTGGCAAGGTTGGACGTTTCGCCGATGCTTTCGACGCTGCCGGATCAGATATCCACATCGCGCAGCGGGGTCTGGACGTTGCTGTTGCTCTACATGATCCTGCTCGCCATGCCCTTCATGCCGGGTGCGGAAATCGGCCTTGCGCTGCTGGTCGTGTTCGGCGCTGCCATGGCGTGGCCCGTCTATGTCGCAACGGTCCTCGCCCTATTGATTGCCTTCGCGATCGGGCGGCTTGCATCCCGATTTCGAAACCCGGCATATTATCGTAGGGGGACTGCGACTTTGGATGCAATCACGTCACTGGTCGAAGACCTGCGGGATCGCCCGTGGAGTAACGGGCTGTTGCGCTTTCGCTGGCTTGCGCTCGCCCTGTTGATCAACATGCCGGCCAATACCATGATTGGCGGCGGGGGCGGTATTGCGATGGCGGTCGGGTACAGTCGGACTTTCACCTTCCCGGCGTTTCTGGCCTGCGTGGCGGTCGCCGTCGCGCCGGTGCCGACCCTCGTCCTGCTGGCGGAATTTACGGGGTTCGGGGAGCGACTGAGCCAATGGATAGGCGGCTTCGTCTGAGCGTTGTCGCGGTCCGGGACACCGAGGGGTCATGGTGCTGAAGGTATGGGTTGGAGGAGACGAGATTGATGCACAACGCGCGTCCCACATTGCATATTCTTTGCGGCAAGATCGCCTCGGGAAAGTCGACGCTGGCAACCCGGCTGAGCGCAGAGCCTGACACGGTTCTCATCACCGAGGACGCGTGGCTTGACGCCCTGTTCAGTGACGAACTGCAGACCCGTGAGGACTACGTCCGATGCGCACGCAGGATCAGGGCCGCCATGAAACCGCACGTCGCGGCACTCCTTCGGGCGGGCGTGTCGGTCGTGCTCGATTTCCCGGCAAATACGCCCGGCCAGCGTCGCTGGTTCAAAGAGATCATCGAGGCCACGGGTGTCACGCACAGGCTGCACATTCTCGATATCTCCGACGAGGTGTGCCTCGCGAGGCTGCGCGCGCGCAACATCGATGGAAGCCATCCCTTCGTGGTGAGCGACGCGTTGTTCCATGACGTCACGAGCTACTTCTCGGAACCCGCGGCGGATGAAGGGTTCACGATCATTCGCCACGGCGCAGGCATGCGCGATGCGCCGACACCATGACCGACCCAACGCTGGAACCGTTGCGCTGTACGGGCGCGAATACCTGCATTACGGGGTATGCGAATCCACGCATCGACAGCGGGGGACACCGTCTTGAGAACTGAAATCGCCTTTGTTCGGTTGTCGCAGATCGCACCAGCCGAAATCGCAGAGCACATGTCCGACCCACGGGTGGGGGAACACATGCCGCTGCTGACCTCGGGCTGGGACGCTGCAATGGCAACCAAGTTCGTTGCCATGAAGGAAGCCTGCTGGGCGCGCGACGGGCTGGGGCACTGGGCGTTTCTGGCCAATGGGCGATATGTCGGCTGGGGCGGATTCCAGAAGGAAGGACCGGAGTGGGATTTCGGGCTGGTCTTGCGCCCGGATGCGTTCGGCCTTGGGAGGCGGATTTTGAAAAGAGCCATCGATTACGCCATTGCAGACACGCGCATCCCCTTCGTGACGTTCCTTTTGCCACCTTCGCGAAAGAACCTTGGTGCGCTCAAAAAGCTTGGTGCGCGCGAAATCGGACAGATTGAATACGACGGGGCCACTTTTTCGGCTTGAGACAGAATAACCGCTTATTCCCGCACGATCGTGCCGTGAGCTTGTGATGGCGATTCCAAAGGCGCCGTGCCGCGCGCACAAGATCCGCCACGAAGACGCCCGCTCAACCCGCCCGCGACACTCCCAAAACCAAACATTGCAAAGTCTCGACGACGCTCCGAACCAAGGTGGACATGCGCTTTGCACTTCTGAAACGCATTCGCGGTGGCGTTTCGGGCTTTCGGTTGAGATGATCCACTGCGTGTCCCAAACACATTGGGGCCAGAAGTTTCAGACTGCGAAAAAAATGAGCATCCTTGCCTGCATGCTTCTTTTACGTGCTGGCAGACCCTTGCGACGGCGGCGTTCTTCGAGATTGGCGTTGACCCCGGACATGCAGGGACATCTTACGGTGGCATGAACCAAGATCTGCGCATTCTTGTCGTTGAGCCTGACCCCGAAAGAGTGCGGGCGATTTTTGACGCCTTGAAGGATGCAGGCTGGTCGGACGTCAAGGCGCTGGGGCATATGTCGGCGCTCGACCGGACAGTCAGGGAATTTGCACCCGATATCGTGCTCATCGACCTCGCTAACCCGGATCGTGACACGCTTGAACATATCTCCCATGCGACGGAGACATCCAAACGCGCCGTTGCGTTGTTCGTCGACGAAACGGATGACATCCTGACGCAAGCGGCGCTGAGCGCGGGGGTAAGCGCCTATGTGGTCGATGGTCTCAAGATGGAGAGGATCAAGTCGGTTCTGGAAACGGCAATTGCCCGGTTCAAGATCATGCGCCAGATGCAGTCCGAACTGGACGCCGCCAAACAGGCACTGGAGGACCGCAAAACAATTGACCGCGCCAAAGGGATTTTGATGCGCCAGCGCGGTTTTTCGGAAGACGACGCATACAACTTGCTGCGCAAAACCGCGATGAGCCAGAACCGCAAAGTCATTGATGTCGCCCATGCGCTTGTCACCGCGGCGGAGCTGTTGTCGTGAGCCACACCGTTTTGAATTGCGGCTACGTACCCTTGGTGGACTGCGCCCCGCTGGTCATTGCGAAAGAGCTTGGCTTTGCGGGCGAGGAAGGGTTGGCGCTGAACCTCGTGCGCCAGCCGTCGTGGTCTGCGCTGCGTGATATGTTGGCCCTTGGGCATCTGGACGCCGCGCAAATGCTGTCGCCGATGCCCGTGGCGATGTCCATCGGGCTTGGGGGATTGCCGGCGCGGGTCGATACCCTGATGGTCTTGTCCGTGAACGGCACCGTGTTTGGCGTTTCAAACGATGTCGCTTTAGACATCGGCGCTGTGCAGTTTGGCGATGCCAAGGCGCTTTTGTCAGCGTTAAGTTTTCGAAAGGGCACCGCTCTGCGTGTCGGCGTACCCTTTCACTATTCCATGCATCGCTTGTTGTTGTCGCTTTGGACATCCAGCGCACCTGACTTGCAGATCGAAGAAATCACGGTGCCGCCGCCACGAATGGCCGATGCCGTTGCTGACGGGTTCGTTGATGCCTTCTGGGTGGGTGAACCCTGGGGGAGCGTCGCGGTCGGGCAAGACGTGGCTCAGCTGATGATGACGGGCAAGGATGTCTGGCAGTTCGCCCCTGAAAAGGTTCTCGCCGCGCGTCACGATTGGGTCGAGGCACATCGCGATGCCGCCGCGCAACTGATGCGCGCTGTCTATAAGGCATCTGCCTGGCTTGATGCGAAAAAGAACACACCCTTGGCAGTCGAAATACTAGCCCGCAGCGAACATCTGAGCATGTCGCCGGATTTAATTGATCCCGCGCTTTCCGGTGACATCGTCACCAAACGAAATACCGCTCCCACACCCGTGGGCCGTTTTTTGCAGTTTCATAAACATGCGGCGACGTTTCCCTGGCGCAGCCAGGCCGCATGGATCGCATCTCAGCTTGGGGCGGATGCGGTGGGGATAGAAAAAGCCAAGGCATGTTTTCGCGCAGACCTTTATCGTCAGAACCTTGCGAGCATCGGTGCCGACATGCCCGGTGCATCGGAAAAAGAAGAGGGCGCACTGCACTTTGAAACGGCAGTCGCATCCAGCCGTGGCCATATGATTCTTTCTCCTGATGCCTTTTTTGACGGCAGAACCTACGATTTCTCCTAGACGAAACGCCTAAATACTGAGCGAACTTTGCATTGCAGTAAAAATTCATGCGGCGGCGCAGCAAAAAGATTGCGCGCGTCGCATGCGCTGGTTCATCGTAACCACAAGGGGCAACGATGCCCACGAACAGGCGCTGACCGATGCCGGTCGCGCACCTCCCAAGAGCAAAGCCGCTCGTATAGACCACGGTCCTCCCCCCGTGATCTCTACGTGCGGCTTTTTTGTTTTCCCTTCCGGGTTTTGAAAAGGAACACTCAATGAAAAAGACATCTGCGATCTTGCTGGCAACGTCCAGTATTCTGGCCTCCACCGCGTCGGCCCAATCCCTGGATCTTGAAATAGAAGATCTGACACTCGGATTTATCAAACTGACGGATATGGCCCCGCTCGCGGTGGCATATGAGCTCGGGTATTTTGAGGATGAGGGTCTGTTCGTAACCCTTGAGGCGCAAGCAAACTGGAAAGTTCTGCTCGATGGCGTGATCAGCGGAGAGTTGGACGGCGCGCATATGCTGGCCGGTCAGCCCTTGGCGGCAACAATCGGCTACGGCACCGAAGCCCATATCATCACGCCGTTTTCAATGGACTTGAATGGTAACGCGATCACGGTTTCCAACGAGATTTGGGAGCAAATGCGCCCGAACGTGCCTTTGATGGACGATGGGCGTCCGCAACATCCCATCAGTGCGAGCGCATTGGCGCCCGTGGTCGAGGAATACCTCGACCGTGGTGAGCCCTTCAACATGGGCATGGTGTTCCCTGTGTCCACGCACAACTATGAAATCCGCTACTGGTTGGCTGCGGGCGGGCTTGAGCCCGGGTTTTACAGCGCGCAGGACATTTCAGGTCAGATCGGCGCGGATGTTCTGTTGTCCGTAACACCGCCGCCACAAATGCCATCCACGATGGAAGCGGGCACGATCTTTGGCTACGCGGTCGGTGAACCATGGAACCAGCAGGCTGTGTTCAAGGGCATTGGCGTTCCAGTGATCACCGATTACGACATGTGGAAGAACAACCCCGAAAAGGTTTTCGGCATCACCGCTGAATTTGCCGCCGACTACCCCAACACCACAATCGCTCTGACCAAGGCTTTGATCCGCGCGGCGATCTGGCTGGATGAAAACGACAACGCCAACCGCGAAGAAGCGGTCGAGATGCTGTCGCGACCTGAATACGTCGGGGCGGATGCCGAAGTCATCGCCAATTCCATGACGGGCTTTTTCGAATTCGAAAAAGGCGACGTGCGCCCCGCACCAGACTTCAACGTCTTCTTTCGCTATAACGCGACCTATCCGTACTATTCGGATGCGATCTGGTATCTGACACAGATGCGCCGCTGGGGCCAAATCCCGGACACCATGTCGGACACGTGGTATTTTGAAACCGCCGCCAACGTCTACCGCCCTGACATCTACCTTGAGGCCGCGCGTCTGCTGGTTGATGAGGGCATGGCGAATGAGGCCGATTTCCCATGGGACACCGACGGTTTCAATGACCCGACGCCTGCCAGCGATATCATCGACGGCATTCCCTATGATGGTCGCGCACCAAACGCCTACATCGACAGCCTGCCGATTGGACTGAAGTCCGGCCAGACCGTTCTGGACGGCGAAATCCAAGGCTAAGTCAAAGCAGCCCGCCCAGCGTCGCCGCGCGGCGGGCACCGCCCCCTTTTTCAAAAGCAGCAGTTGGACACCCGATATGACCGCCATTGAACCCACCACCCTTGACGCAGAAGCCCGCCGCGCACACCGCTTTGCCCTGATCAACAAAGCCGACACTTGGTTTGGCGTGCTTGGCCTGTCTTGGGTAACGCCCATCTTGAAAGCCGCGGCGGGGGATAATCCGCGTGCGCAGGTGCGCGAAATCTGGCGCCTGCTGGGTGTGCCCCTGCTTGCGATTGCGGTCTTTGTGTCCATGTGGGCCACCCTTGCGCCAACTGTGCAGACATCCCTTGGTGCCGTGCCGGGACCCATGCAGGTCTGGGAGCAGGTGGGTGAGTTGCGCCAGGACGCGATCCGTGCAGCCGAGCGCGAAGCTGCGTTTTACGAACGCCAGGATGCGCGCAATGCAGAAGCGATCGCAAACGGGGATACCGACGCTGTGCGCAACCGTATTTATACCGGTAAACCGACCTATTACGATCAAATCTGGACGTCCATCAAAACGGTGTTCTTCGGCTTCATGATCGCGTCGATCGTGGCCATTCCACTGGGCATCGCGGCGGGGCTGTCTGTCACCGCAAACGCAGCGCTGAACCCGCTGATCCAGATCTTCAAACCGGTATCCCCGCTGGCCTGGTTGCCGATTGTCACCATGATCGTGTCTGCCGTCTACACCACCAACGACGGGTGGTTCGAAAAATCGTTCCTCGTGTCCGCCATTACGGTTACGCTGTGCTCGCTCTGGCCCACCCTGATCAACACAGCCCTCGGTGTCAGCAGCATCGACAAAGACCTCGTCAGCGTGTCCCGCGTGCTGAAAATGAACACATATACCAAGATCACCAAGCTGGTGCTGCCGTCGGCCCTGCCGCTGATCTTCACGGGGCTGCGTTTGTCTCTGGGTGTGGGCTGGATGGTTCTGATCGCGGCTGAAATGTTGGCGCAAAACCCTGGCCTTGGCAAATTCGTCTGGGATGAATTCCAGAACGGATCGTCCCAATCGCTTGCCCGTATCATGGTCGCAGTGTTCACCATCGGCATCATCGGGTTCCTGTTGGACCGCGTCATGTATGCGCTTCAATCCATGTTCACATTCTCGAACAATCGGTGATCGGCATGGGCATTTTACAACTGAAAAACGTGTCCAAGAACTATGGCGACACACCGGTGCTCAAAGGCATCAACCTTGATGTGGCAGAGGGGGAATTCATTGTCATCCTCGGGTTTTCGGGAACCGGAAAAACGACGTTGATCAACCTGATGGCCGGGCTTGAACACCCCACCACCGGGTCGGTCACATTCAAGGGCGCGCCGATCATGGAGCCGGGGCGCGAACGGGGTGTGATCTTCCAAAGCTATTCATTGATGCCGTGGCTGACGGTGAACGGCAACGTGGCGCTGGCGGTGGATACGATGTTTCCGGAACTGCCCAAGACCGAGCGCGCGGCCAAGGTCGATCATTATGTTGGCATGGTGGGCTTGAGCCACGCTGCCACGCGCCGCCCTGCGGAATTGTCGGGCGGCATGCGCCAACGGGTCAACGTGGCGCGGGCGCTGGCGATGGATCCTGAGATGTTGCTGCTGGACGAGCCGCTGTCTGCACTTGATGCGCTGACCCGCGCAAATCTGGCGGATGAGATTGAAGCGATCTGGGACAAGGACAAAAAGACCTGCGTTTTGATCACAAATGACGTGGATGAAGCCATCATTCTGGCCGACCGGATCATTGCGCTGAACCCCGACGGCACGCTTGGCGATGAATTCAAAGTCGACATTCCCCGCCCGCGTGATCGGATCGCGATGAACAACGATGCGTTATTCAAGGCGTTGCGCGCGCGGGTGACGACCTACCTGATGGATGTCGGGATCGCGTCCAAAGTCGAAGAAACGCGCGCCTTGCCCAATGTGACACCCATCCACGGTTTGCCCGCCGCCGTTGCCAAGGCGCAGAGCGGCGGAATAGAGGAGAGGTTCCTGAACTTCTCGCAATTGGACAAAGTCTATCCGACGCCCAAGGGGCCGCTAACGGTGGTTGAGAATTTCGACCTCAAGATCAACAAAGGAGAATTCATTTCGCTCATCGGGCATTCGGGTTGCGGCAAATCCACCGTGCTGACGATGGCTGCGGGTCTCAACCCGATTTCCAAAGGGGCGATCCGGCTCGATGGCTGGAATGTCGAGGGCGCGGACCCGGAACGTGCCGTCGTCTTTCAATCGCCCAATCTGTTTCCATGGTTAACCGCAAGGGAAAACGTCGCAATCGGTGTGGACAAGGTTTACCCGCGCGCCTCCCAAGCGGAACGACAGGATGTTGTTGAATATTACCTCGAACGGGTGGGTCTGGCCGACAGCATGAACAAAGGGGCCGCATCCCTGTCAAACGGTATGAAGCAACGTGTTGGAATCGCGCGTGCTTTTGCATTGTCACCAAAGTTGTTGCTGCTGGATGAACCCTTCGGGATGCTCGACAGTCTGACCCGTTGGGAGTTGCAAGAAGTCCTGATGGAGGTCTGGTCGCGCACCAAAGTGACCGCGATCTGCGTCACCCATGACGTCGACGAAGCAATCTTGCTGGCGGATCGCGTGGTGATGATGACCAACGGGCCGCAGGCCACAATCGGCAAAATCACCGACGTCAAATTGCCCCGTCCGCGTACCCGCAAGGCGCTGTTGGAACATCCAGATTACTACGCCTACCGCCAAGAGGTTCTTGATTTCCTTGAGGAATACGAACACGGCGCGAAACCCAAGCCCAAATCAATTGCAGCGGAGTAATCGGTATGACACAGAAACTGATCGTCATCGGCGCGGGTATGGCCACGGGGCGGATGCTTGAAACGCTGGTGGAGGCCGAGGCCGATTACGACATCACGTTGATCAACGGCGAGCCACGGGGCAATTACAATCGCATCATGTTGTCGCCCGTCTTGTCAGGTGAAAAGACATACGACGAAATCGTCACGCATGACGATATATGGTACGATTTGAACGGCATAAAAACGCGATTTGGTTGTTTTGTGCAGGACATTGATCGCGAAAACCGGACGGTCACGACCGATACCGGAGAGGTATTTGCCTACGACAAGCTGGTCTTTGGGACGGGGTCGAACCCGTTCATGATCCCGTTGCCCGGACATGATCTTGAGGGCGTCATCGCCTACCGTGATCTGGAAGATACGCAGCGGATGATGGACCTTGGACCCGATCACAAGTGCGTCGTTATTGGGGGTGGGTTGTTGGGCCTTGAAGCGGCAGCAGGTATGGCCGCGCGCGGGGTAGATGTGACCGTGGTGCATATCATGGGGCACCTTATGGAACGCCAGTTGGACGAGGCGGCGGGCTATCTGCTGCGCAAGGCACTGGTGGACAAAGGGATCACCGTGAAGTGCAGCGCCAACTCAAAGGAAATTCTGGGCGAGAATGGCCGCGTCAGGGCGCTGTTGCTGGAGGATGGGACGCAATTGCCGTGTGACCTGCTGGTTATGGCTGTTGGTATTCGACCCAATGTCAAGCTCGCCAAAGACTGCGGATTGGCCGTTGGCAAGGGCATCCATGTGGATGATCAGATGATCACATCTGACGCGGATATCTTGGCCGTGGGCGAATGTGTGGAACATAACGGGGCGATCTTTGGGCTTGTGGCCCCGCTGTACGATCAGGCCAAGGTGGCGGCGCGGACGTTAATGGGGGAACCCGCGCAATTCGTGCAAAAAGAGCTATCCACCAAGCTGAAGGTCACCGGTTGTGATTTGTTCAGTGCGGGCGATTTCGCAGATGGTGAAGGCCGCGAAGACATTGTGTTTCGCGACCCGGCGCGCGGTGTCTATCGCCGTTTGGTGATTGAAAACAACGTGATCATAGGCGCGGTGATGTATGGCGATACCGCTGACAGCAATTGGTTTTTCGGCCTGATCCGTGACAAGGTCGATATCAGCGATATGCGCGATACGCTGATTTTTGGCCCCGCCTATCAAGGGGGGACCCCCCTGGACCCTTTAGCAGCTGTTGCAGCCTTACCGCGTGACGCGGAGATCTGCGGCTGCAACGGAATCTGTAAAGGACAAATCGAAGATGCGATCGCAGCGGGGGCCTCTGATCTGGGTGCCGTGCGATCAACCACCAAGGCATCGGGGTCCTGCGGGACCTGCACGGGGCTGGTCGAACAGGTTCTGGCCGTCACGCTGGGCGATGATTTCGTCGTGCCCGCAGCCGCGGCCATGTGCGGCTGTACCGACATGACCCATGAGGATGTGCGCCGCATGATCAAATCACAGCGCCTGATGTCGATGCCCGCCGTCTGGCAAGAATGCGGGTGGAAGACTTCGTGCGGGTGCCATGTGTGTCGTCCGGCGTTGAACTTTTATCTGCTGGCTGATTGGCCGTTGGAATATCAGGATGATCCTCAGAGTCGTTTCATCAACGAACGCAAACACGCCAACATCCAGAAAGACGGCACGTTCAGTGTCGTGCCGCGCATGTGGGGCGGGATCACCACACCCAACGAATTGCGCGCGATTGCCGATGCCGCCGACAAGTACATGGTGCCAACGGTAAAAGTCACCGGCGGGCAGCGTATCGATCTGTTGGGTGTCAAGGGCGAGGATTTGCCTGATATCTGGGCCGATCTGAACGCGGCTGGCATGGTGTCGGGCCACGCCTATTCCAAGGGTCTGCGTACGGTCAAGACCTGTGTCGGGACGGACCATTGCCGTTTTGGCACGCAGGATTCCACGGGTCTTGGGATCAAGTTGGAGAAAGAGCTGTGGGGGTCTTGGACACCACATAAACTGAAGCTTGGTGTGTCCGGTTGCCCGCGAAATTGCGCCGAGGCAACGTGCAAGGACATCGGCGTTGTCTGCGTCGACAGCGGGTATCAGATTAGCATTGGTGGTGCGGCCGGGATGGATGTGCGCGAGACCGAGCTGTTGGTGCAGGTCGCCACCGAAGACGAAGCGATTGAGGTGATCAAGGCTGTGACCCAGCTCTATCGTGAGAACGCCAAATACCTTGATCGTATCTACAAATGGATGGGCAAGGTGGGTCTTGTTTGGATCAAGGAACGTGTTGAGGCCGAAGGTCCAGCGTTGGTTGACCGGTTTGAATTGAGCCAGTCGATCTATCGCAAAGACCCTTGGGCGGAACATACACAGACCAAAGCGGATCGCTATCAGCCTTTGGCGAACTTGTCTCTGGAGGCCGCAGAATGACGGACTGGATTGATATCGCCCCACTTGAAAACGTTCCGATGCGGGGAGCGCGAATGGTAAAGACCGCGTTTGGCTGCGTGGCTGTTTTTCGGACGGCTGAGGATGAGGTATTTGCGCTCGACAATGCGTGCCCGCACAAAGCCGGGCCCCTTGCGGAAGGGATCGTGCACGGAAAGTCAGTGACCTGTCCGCTGCACAACTGGGTCATTTCGCTGGAAACCGGGCGCGCACAGGGTGCGGACGAGGGCCGCGTCGCAACCTATCCCGCGCGCGTTGAAAATGGGCGCATTCTGCTGGATCGCGCCTTTTTGCGGGCGCGGGTGGCCGCATGAGCATGACGCGCACCACATGTCCCTATTGCGGCGTAGGCTGTGGGGTTCTGGCCGGGGCTGATGGCACGATCAAAGGGGACCCGGATCATCCGGCGAATTTTGGACGGCTGTGCTCCAAAGGGGCGGCGTTGGGGGAAACGATTGATCTTGAAGGACGACTTTTGCACCCCAAGGTGAACGGCGCGGATGCCGATTGGGATACTGCCCTTGACCTCGTGGCGCAGAAATTCAGGGCTGCGATTGCTGAACATGGCCCCGAAAGTGTGGCTTTTTATGCTTCTGGCCAATTGCTGATCGAGGATTACTACGTCGCCAACAAGCTGATGAAAGGGTTCATTGGCGCGGCCAATATCGACACCAATTCGCGGCTGTGCATGGCGTCATCTGTCGCCGGGCATAAACGTGCATTTGGCACGGATACGGTTCCGGGCATCTACGCTGATTTGGAACAGGCTGAACTGATCGTGCTGGTTGGGTCCAACCTCGCATGGTGCCATCCAGTGTTGTATCAACGCATTGCGGCGGCGAAAGCGGCGCGGCCCGGCATGCATGTCGTCAACATCGACCCGCGCCGCACTGCCACAACGGACCTTGCGGACATGCATCTGCAAATTGCGCCTGATGGTGATATCGCGCTGTTCAATGGGCTGCTTGCACATCTGGCGGATACAGGCCAACTGGATGCGGCATTCACCAAGAACCACGTGAACGGCGCGCCTGTTGCGATCGACGCTGCGCGTGCGTCTGATCCGTCCCAATCCGGTTTGACCCCTCAGGAACTGGCGAATTTCTTTGACCTTTGGGCACAGACCAAACGTGTTGTTACAGTCTATTCCCAAGGGGTGAACCAAGCCAGTTGCGGCACCGACAAGGTCAACGCCATCCTGAATTGTCATCTGGCGACGGGCCGCATCGGGCACCCGGGGGCGGGGCCTTTTTCTGTCACCGGTCAACCCAATGCGATGGGCGGTCGCGAAGTCGGGGGGCTTGCCAATATGCTGGCAAACCATCTGGAATTGGACAACGCAGATCACCGACAGGTGGTGCAGGAATTCTGGGACAGCCCGACCATATGCACCAAACCGGGCCTGAAGGCGGTCGATCTGTTCGAGGCCTGTGCGAAAGGGAAAATCAAGGCGCTTTGGGTGATGTCGACCAATCCTGCCGCGTCCTTGCCCGATTCAGACGGTGTCTCGGCTGCCATCGCAAAGGTTCCGTTTGTCGTCACCTCCGACATCATGGAGAAGACAGATACCAACGATCTTGCTCATGTTCTTTTGCCGGCCACCGGGTGGGGTGAAAAGGACGGCACTGTTACCAACTCCGAACGCCGTATTTCGCGTCAACGGGCCTTCTTGCCGGCCCCGGGAAGTACGCGGCCCGATTGGAAGATCCTCAGCGAAGTGGCGGCGCGTATGGGGTTTGGCGATGCCTTTGACTACCAAAAACCTGCCGATATCTTTGCGGAATACGTGGCGCTGGACAAGGCCGCCTCCCATATCGCGCGTGATCTGGATCTGAGCATTTTTGCTGATGCGGATTATGCCCGTCTGATCCCGACACAGTGGCCGCGAGATGATCATCGGTTTTTTGCGAACGGTCGTTTTTTTCACCCCGACGGCAAGGCGCGGATGATCGCGGTGACCGCCCCGATACTGGCAAAACCACGGTTCACGCTCAACACAGGGCGAAACCGTGACCAGTGGCACACGATGACGCGGACGGGAAAATCAGCGCGGTTATGCGCCCATCTCGCCGAACCTTATGTTGAGGTCAACCCCATTGACGCGGCTGAACTGGGTGTCACCCCCGGCGCTTTGATGACAGTGGAAAGCATCTATGGCCGCGCGATTCTGCGCGCGCTCGTCACTTCCCGCGTGGCACAAGGGCAGCTTTTTGCGCCGATGCATTGGACACGTCAATGTACGACAAGCGGGACCGTGAACAGTATCACAACGCCGAGGGTGGACCCGTTTTCTGGCCAACCTGCATTGAAATCGAACGCCGTGACCGTGCAGGTCTACGAGGCGAAATGGTACGGGTTTCTGGCCTGTATCAACGAGCCCGACCCCCAAACACCCTACGCTGCCATCGCGCGCACGCAAACGGGCTGGCAGGTGGAACTGGCAAGTGCAAAAACCCCAAGCGATTGGGAAACCGAGGCGCGGCATCTCAGTGGCCAAGCGGGGGGCGATGCATCCATCCAAACGGACCCCGCCACGGGAAACACACGCGTCGCCATAACGCAGAACGGCCAAATCACAGCGCTGCTCTTTGCCGCGCCGATCCCTGTTGTCGTATCGCGCACAACGATCGTTGACATGATCGGCACAGAGACACCGCCGCTTGCCGCATTGGCAGGACGCAGCCCCTCTGGCCGGCCAGACGTGGGCGCAACCATTTGTGCATGTTTCAACGTGGGTCGAAATACGTTGTTGGCTGCCGTTGAGAATGGCGCGCACAGTGTTGCCGCTTTGGGCGAAACAACTTGCGCAGGCACCAACTGTGGAGCCTGTAAGCCTGAATTGACCGCTCTCCTGGCGCAGGCTCACCTTCCGATGGCGGCAGAATGACCCTCGTGCGGTTCGTTCAGGTCGTGGCACGTGGCAAGGGCCGTGCGTGGACAATGATGGATGCTACGCAAGGTGTGATGGCGTCGATTCTGACGGCGCGCGCCGCACCCGCCGCGGTGCAAGGCACGGTTCATCCGTCTGACCGCAGCCGTCATGCGCAGGTCGCGACCACCAGAGCCGCCGGGCTTGCGCTTTGGACGCCAAAGGCGGCACCAACCCCCGATAAAGCACATCAGATCGCGCAGGACCTGTGGGACGCGCGTCATCACATAGAGAGCCCGTCCGCATGAGAACCTTCCCCATGTTCCTGCAAATGGCAGACCGCCGCGTTGTCATCATTGGTGGTGGCGAACAAGCCGCGCAAAAAACACGGCTGATCCTTAAAACCGAAGCGTCGGTCGACATCTGGGCACCGGCGCTCGACCCTGAATTATCGGGCCTTGCAGTTGAGGGGCGGATCACACATCAAACCGGTCCGATTACGCCCGACACGTTTTCAGACACCGCGTTGGTGTTCATCGCTTCGGGGTGCCCCGGGATCGACATGGCGCTGCATTGGTTGGCAAAAGCGGGCGGCGCGACGGTAAATGTGGTGGACCAGCCCCGGCTCTGTGACGCCATCACGCCGTCAATTGTGGATCGTGACCCTGTGGTTGTGGCCATCGGCACCGAAGGCACAGCCCCCGTGTTGGCGCGCCAGATCAAGACCAGACTGGAAGAGGTGCTTGAACCGCGCCTTGGCGACCTTGCGGCCCTTGCAGGTCGTATGCGCGGGGCGGCGGCGGCCCGTCTTGGACCCCGCGCGCGGCGTGATTTGTGGCGCTGGGTGTTCACTGACGCACCGCGCCAACTGTTTACCAGCGGGTCCGAACGCGCAGCAGCCAAGCTGATAAAAACGGCCATCGAGACAGGCGACTTTGGGGCCACAAAGGGTGGTAGCGTGAGCCTTGTGGGGGCGGGGCCCGGTGCGAAGGATCTGATCACCCTGCGCGGCGTTCAGCGCCTGCAAGAAGCAGATGTCATTTATTATGATCGCCTTTTGGATCCCGAAATTCTGGAACTGGCACGCCGCGATGCCGAGCGCATTTATGTGGGCAAATCCCCGGGGTGTCATAGTTGGCCACAGGAAAAGATCACTCAAACGCTTGTCGCGGCCGCCAAACGTGGGCAAAGGGTGGTGCGTCTGAAATGCGGTGATCCCGGTGTGTTCGCACGCAGTACTGAGGAAACCGATGCTCTCAAAGCCAGCGATATCCCGTTTGAAATTGTCCCCGGTGTGACGGCTGCCTGTGCGGCAGCGGCGAGTGCCGGCCAAAGCCTCACGGAAAGAGGTAATATCGACACACTCGTGTTGACGACAGGGCACCGGCAAAGCGGATCTACGGTGCCCGATGCGATCAAGGACATCAAACCGGGAAGATGTGTCGCGCTCTATATGGCTGTTGGCGCAGCCCCCCAAATCGTCGCGCACCTTGAAACATGTCATCCAGACGTTCCATTTGACGTTCAGGTCGTCGCAAAAGCCCAGCGAAAGCGACAAACCGTCCTGAACTGCCCTCTGGGGGATTTGGCGCAGATCCTGAACCTCCATGATATTACGGGTGAAGCTATGCTCTTCGTGCGATGGCCGTTTGATGTTCAAGCATCAAATGGTGCCAGCATGAGAGTCCCGGCGATTGTGTAAATTGGCGGGCGGCCTCCGCTTTTGCCGCTGTGAACGACGCGTGCATCACTGAGACTGCGTTTGAAGCCAAACTGATATCCGCCAGGATTGGTGGCATTGATCGACTGCTTTGACGACACTAGCTGCGCTGCAGCAATAAATGCGCTGCAACTGCGAAAGTACAGCGCTTGTGCAAAGGCCGAACATCAGAGGTTCGTTTTGTCACGCAAAGTATGGGTGCACCGCGAACCCGATAGCGCAGGTGCGGCGACAGGTTGGTGTGACCTGCCGCATTTCAGACAGGACGATTTGATGCGAGAGACAGCTTTGGGCCGGCCATGGCGATGCGGACGGCGCAGTCGGGCGATATGCTGCGGTCGACCCAATCGCGGGTTCAGGCTGAACCTTCCATGCCTTGCTGAAAGGCGAACGCAATGATACGCGTTTAACACGCTTGGCAGACCAGCCGGGCGATGGAGATTTTATGTTTACGATTGCGGGAAACCGCTAGGTCCTGAACGTCAGGACAACCAAGCCAAACAGAGCCTGTGCGCGTAGCGGCAGGCTGTGTTCGTTGCGCGGTTCGTGCACTATCAAACCATCACGAAAATCATGACCGGGCACGTATCTTGCGCCCGTCACAACAGGCGGTTGTGCTTGTGTGGCGATATGAAGAAAGATGAAAAACCGATGAAAATACGACCAACAATGCACGACGATATTGCCGCCCTGCAGGAGGTGCTTGACCGCACTGCGCTTTTCCCAAGCGAAATGCTGCCTGACATGATGCGCGATTTTTTATCCGACACTCAAAGCTCTGATATCTGGCTGACTTGCGAAGCAGACGGCAAGGCTGTGGGCTTTTGCTATGCAGTCCCGGAAGAGCTTGCAGAAGGGGTATGGAATATGCGCGCCATTGCAGTCCAGCCGACAGAGCAGGGCGGTGGGTGTGGCAGTGCTATTGTCGCGCATCTGGAGGCCGCGCTTAAGGAGCGCTCACAGCGCATTCTCATAGCCGACACGTCAGGTGCGGATGCGTTCGAACCAACGCGCGCATTTTACCGCAAGAATGGCTATATCGAGGAGGCCTGTATCAGGGATTTTTGGGCAGAAGGAGATGATAAAATAGTCTTCTGGAAGTCACTCAGGTAGAGCCGGAATAACTCTACTGGCCTGCTCGATGGGGCGGGCCAGTTTCAAGCCTGTACCACTGTGGCAGGGGCGGCTTTTTCGGCAGCCCCCTCTTGAATCGCCCCTTGATTTTGCGTTTGCTCGAACGACAGGAATACCGGCTGCAGCCGCAACAGTTGAATATCACGACCAATGTCCGCAAATTGCCGATGTGCCTTCCTGTGAACGGTTTTGCCTGCGACGGCGCAAGGTTCCATCGGTGGCAGCCATTTGTGCGATGTCATCTGACGCCTTCATCCGAGAGGGTCTTGGCCATCAACGCAATGAATTCGCGTGACGCAGCCGGCTGAAAGGGCGTCGGCGACCATATGGCGTGAATTGGAAAGCCTTCGAAACGGGCTTTGGCCCGCAATTCTTCGACGCGCCCTTCTTTCAGATCGACACTCAGGTCCGGGTGGACTTCTAACATCTGCGTCAATACAGGGGCGACATAGAGCGCGCCAGAATCGGAGGGTGCTGTCACGCGCAATCGGCCTTTCGGCAGATCCTGACCACCCGTGACGTCGGGGCGGTCGCGCTGTTGATGAACAATGCAGGCGTCGCGCGGCCGACGAAGGCTTGGGAGAATGGGGACAATTGGCGCCGCGTGTTTGAAGTCAACGTGTTCGGGGTCCTCAATGGCGTGCAGAGTTTTTTGCCCCGCATGATCGAGGCGGACAGGCCTGCCGTTGTCATCAACACCGGCTCGAAACAGGGCATCACGACACCACTGGGCAATCCGGGCTATAATGTTTCCAGGGCGGGTGTGAAGGTGCTGACAGAAATGCTGGCCTATGAATTGCACACTGCAAAAGCACCTGTGTCCGATCACCTGTTTGTCCCGGGCTTCAAGCATACCGGTATGATCTCTTCCTTTCCGGCTGAAAAGCCCGCCTCTGCGTGGACGTCCGACGAAACGGTGGCCCATTTGATTGAGCGGCTGGATCGCGGTGATTTCTACATTCTGTGCCGGGACAACGAGGTCACGCCAGAGATAGATCGCAAACGCGTGGCCTGGGCTGCTCAGGACATCATCAAGAACCGCCCTGCCTTGTCCCGGTGGCATTCAGACTGTGCCGAGAGCTTCGCGGCGTTTGAGAACCCGGGGCGCAGTCTCGAAAAGGACCGCGCGCTGTAGCGGAGCATGCAACGGTGCGCGTGTGCTAAAGCGTCATGCGAAAAACCTGAATCACGTAACGCTGCCTGAAATCAAGGATTTCAACGCGTTACGTGATACTCGATGTTTCAGGTATTTCGTCAGACGCTCTAGGCTAGCCGATTTGAAAACCGGAAACGAACAGTTTTCCGTTGAGGAAGGCTGCGACCCTGTCGCGGAACTCCCATCAAGGCTACTTTTTTCACGCAGCGAAAGAAATGCCGGTTTCGCGAGATACCTGCTGCCCGCGCTCAGTGCGCCAGCGGGCCCTTGATGACGACGATAACCTGCGACACGTGCCAAAGTCAGACGCGGCAGAACAGATAACGCCATGGTGTTGCGCCTTCCGTCGCCCGTCATGGTCATGCAAATGCGCGCACTTCCCAATTATCGCGCGATGAAAGCACGATGAATGACACCTTCAATGGGAGGGTTCGCAGATGTGTTAATTAAAGATCAAAAATAGTGATATGCTGACAGACGCGGCGTGCGACAGGGTCGTTGCCGCGCGATAACGTGAAGGGAGTTTCCACTTGGCGCATGAAATTGGGAAAGAGACGGGGTGCCTTTCCAAGCCCCCTCGGTCCGTCGCAATCATTGGGTGTGGCCTTATCGGTCAGGCTTGGGCGACCGTTTTTCTGCGCGCTGGGATGCGGGTTACGCTTTATGACGCGGCATCCGGACTTGTTGAACAGGCAAAAGCGCAGGTGATTGAGCGGATGACTGAGTTTGCGCGCTTCGATCTTGTCACCCACGAAACGCTGGAGAGGGCCCCTGCACATATTGAACTGGCGGACACTCTGGAGGACGCGGTTTCAGCCGCCGACTACATTCAAGAAAGCGGATCAGAAGCCCTTGATGTCAAAATCGAACTGACACGCGAGATTGACCGTTTTGCAGCGCCCCATGTCGTCATTGGAAGCTCAACCTCGGGTATCACTGCCTCCCGCTACTCCGAGACCATAAAGGGTCGTGAGCGTTGTCTCGTGGTTCATCCGATCAATCCCCCGCATCTGGTGCCGCTGGTTGAGGTCGTCCCTGCGCCGTGGACTGCGCAGTCAGCCGTTGATACGGTTCATGATCTGCTGTCAGCGATCGGGCAGGTGCCAATCCTCCTCAATCGCGAAATAGACGGTTTTGTGGTCAACCGTCTTCAGGGTGCTCTTTTGCGAGAAGCATTTCATTTGCTGGACCAAGGTGTTGCCTCGCGCAAGGACATCGACAAGGCGATCAGTGATGGGCTGGGCCTGCGATGGTCCCTGATGGGACCGTTTGAAACCATCCATCTGAATGCACCGGGTGGTGTGTCTGATTACGTGCGCAGGTTCGGACCGATGTATCGCGATATGTTTGCAGATGATCCTGATCCGGTTGACTGGGAAACTGTGGTCGATGCAGGCTTGGAGGCTGATTTGACCGCATCACAGCCCTTGTCCGGGATTTCAGCCGCGCAGAAAACGCGCGACTCGGCATTGCTGCGCATGCTGGCGCAGAGGTCCCGGAAAGCCAACGCAGCCTCGAAAGACTAGAGACTGCATGCCGACGGATTTGTTCGTCATGCTGACAAAAGCGTCTGGTTTGGTTGATTTGGAAGGCGGCGTGTTTGAGACCGAAAACCAATTCAAAGGGAGAAACGGAACACTAAGGTGGTTGACCGTTTGTGTGCCATGGGCGCGTAGGGTGGCCGCCACTTTGGCCTCAGGTCGACCACAAGGGCGGCAGACATGTCCGATGTGCCCACGTTGACCCCGAAGGATCTGACACATCGCGCAGATAGCGCGAGGCGCATGGATGGACTACTGCGGAATATGAGCGGCGGCGATGTCGGGGGCAACCCTTTCTGGTGATGGTGCCCACAGCGCGAATGAACCCTGTGCATCCGCGCGGTGCCTGCCCCCCAGCGAAATGTATCTCGCTCTGGAAGATGGGCGGAGCTGTTGTGAAGCGGTTTGCGATGCGGGGATGTACGGCCTGATCGGGTCGCATGATCTGGCGGGGCATCATACCTTTCGTCGGCGCACAACTTACCGGGTTTGCTCTGTTGATCCTTTGGCCAGAACTGGTTCTATGGGTGTCACGCGCAGTCTTTGGGAATTGAGAGCATGTCGAAAAATAGAAACGCACCCGCTTTGCCGCCCTTGCCGGGGGTTGCAGGCCAGCACGTGCTGATCACGGCTGGCGCCAGTGGCATCGGATTTGCAATCGCCCAAGAACTACACGCGCAGGGAGCGCGGGTGGCGATCTGTGATGTTGATCGCGCAGCGCTGGCGCATGCAGCGGACAGCTTGACCGGTTGTCTTGCCTGCCATGGTGATGTGACTGACGCCGGCGCAATGGACGCTGTCTTTGGCGACCTGATGCAAAGGTTCGGGCAGCTTGACGTTCTTGTAAACAATGCCGGCATCGCCGGGCCGACGGCGCAAATCGAGGATATTTCCGAAGAGGAATGGCGTGCATGTCTCGACGTGTGTCTCACCGGGCAATACATGGCTACCCGCCGCGCGGTGCCTTTGCTGAAGGCCGCTGGAGGTGGTGCGATTGTGAACATGTCATCGGCGGCGGGAAAGCACGGCTATGCCTATCGCACGCCCTATTCAGCCGCAAAGTTTGGGGTGATTGGCCTCACACAGAGCCTCGCGAAAGAGCTTGGTCCCCACAACATCCGCGTGAACGCGATCTTGCCGGGCTTTGTGGAGGGCCCGCGCATGGATGGTGTGATCGCGCGCAAGGCGGAAGTAGCCGGTTTAAGCGTCGATGCCATGCGGGACGAATATCTGGCGGCGGTCTCGTTGCGCCGGATGGTGAGTGCTCAGGATGTTGCCCGTACTGTCTGTTTTCTGGTTTCAGACGCAGGCGCGAACCTGTCGGGGCAATCACTGGCTGTCGACGGGAATGTCGAATACTTGACGTAAGAGGGAGCGATACATGCCCAAACCAACTGACCAAGGCGGCAAAGTCATCATCACCTGTGCCGTCACAGGTGCAATTCATACACCATCCATGACACCATATCTGCCCATTACACCGGACCAGATCGCCTCTGAAGCCATCGCCGCTGCCGAAGCGGGCGCTGCAATCCTGCATCTGCATGCGCGCAATCCCGAAACGGGACAGCCAGATCAAAGCGTCGAAGGATTTGCCGAATTTCTTCCCCGGATCAAGCAGGCAAGCGATGCCGTTGTCAACATCACAACCGGCGGCAGCCCGTATATGAGCGTCGCAGAGCGCGCCGCCCCCGCGGCGCACTACCAGCCCGAGGTTGCGTCGTTGAACATGGGATCAATGAACTTTGGGCTCTACCCCATGCTCAAGCGATTCAAGACATTTAAATTCGATTGGGAAAAAGCCCATCTGGAAGGTTCCAAAGATTTGGTTTTTCGCAATTCGTTTCAGGATATCGAATACGTTTTGGAGACCTGTTACGGCAATGGGACACGGTTTGAATTCGAATGCTACGACACCTCACATTTGTACAACCTTGCGCATTTTGCGGATCGGGGCCTCGTCAAGGCACCTTTCTTTGTTCAGACCGTGTTTGGTCTCTTGGGGGGGATTGGTACGCATCCCGAAGACGTGATGCATATGAAGCGCACTGCTGACCGGCTTTTTGGCGATGACTTCAGGTGGTCCGTCTTGGGTGCCGGCGCCAGCCAGTTGCGTGTCGCGGCGCAATCGGCTGCGCTTGGGGGGAACATACGTGTCGGGCTCGAGGACAGCATCTGGGCCGGAAAGGGTGAACTGGCAACGTCAAACGCCGTTCAAGTCACCAAGGTGCGTCAGATTGTTGAAGGGCTTGGGTTGACGGTTGCAACGCCCGCAGAAGCGCGGGAGATATTGTCCCTCAAGGGCGGTGACCTCGTGAATTTCTGACGGCATACAGACACAGCAAGATACCCGGTGTGCGTCAACCGCCCGTGCCTGCGCCCGGTGGGGCCATCGCATCCGGTGAATAACCCGTGGCTCGGGCCGTTTCGTTGTGCAAGGGGGCAAGTTGTTCTTCAGGTGTTTCGCCTGAGCCTTTAAAGCGTCATGCGAAAAACCTGAATCACGTAACGCTGCCTGAAATCAGAGATTTCAACGCGTTACGTGATACTTGGTGTCTCAGGTATTTCGTCAGACGCTCTAGCTGCCATCAAGCACCTCACCGACAAGGTGAAGCATGGCTTCAGTGTAGATCACCCGGTCAGCGCCATAGGCAATCTCAAGCGCCGCGCGGTCGAAGGCCGCCGAAAGCAGGTTGGTAAGCGCATCAATGTGCGCCGTTGAATGTTCGGGCAGTGCGCGGGTCAGCCCGTCGTGAAGTTCTTCACTGCCATTTGCACGGGTCAGGGCCACCGCATCGCTATGGCCCAGAACGGCGGGGGCTTCTTCCAGTAACAGCCGCACCCTGCCCGGCACCAGCATTGCTTCGAAGAAGGCGTTTGATCCGATCAGCATGGCTTGCTCGGGATCGGCCACGTCGCGGGTTTCCCGGTCGATGTGAACGGAAATCGCCTGCGCTTCTTCTTTGACAAGCGCCCGGAACAGGTCTGATTTGTCCGCGAAGTGATGGTAGAGCGCACCCCGCGTTACCCCCGCCCGGCGCACAATCTCCGGTGTGGGCGTCTCGGCAAAGCCCACTTCCGTGAAAAGATCACGCGCAGCCGCCACCAACTTTGCCCGCGTTTCGGCGCGTCTGTCCGCCTGGCTGCGTCGTTTGTGTTTTTCCACAGTCATGTCAGCGCCCCTCATCTTCGAACAGAAACACTTTACATACATCTTGCATGTTTTTGCAAACTCATGTTACATACATACTGCATGTAAGTAAGAGGAGTTACAAAATGCGTGTCAAACAATACTACCCCGTCATCCAGTCCAAGGAGGTTGCCACTACAGCCGAGTTTTACAAGCGCCACTTCGGATTTCGTGCGGCATTCGAGGCTGACTGGTATGTGCACCTGCAAAGCGAAGCAGACCCCTCGGTCAATCTCGCGGTCGTCCAGTCCGAACACGAGACCATTCCGGAGGGATCACGGGGTGCAACAAAGGGCATGATCCTCAACTTCGAAGTCGAGGATGTCGATGCCATTGACCAAAAGCTGCGCGGCGAGGGTGTGCCGGTGGCCAAGGCCCTTGTCAGTGAACCCTTTGGCCAGCGCCACGCCATCTATCGCGATCCAAATGGCGTGCTGATCGACGTCATTACGCCTATTCCCCCGTCAGAGGAGTTTCTGGCCCAATACGCGCCTGATGCCGTTCCGGTCTGATCGGAAATGGCCCCGGGTCTCAAGGACTGGTTCAATGGTGATTGCGCGACCTTGCTGGCGTCGCGCAATCAAGGCCACCCAAATGGGATTCGACATCACGTGCCAGCCGCACGGCACCAGCGCGCAGTCTATGGCGACCAGATCGGCCTTGAGGTCACGAGCGGCTTTCATTGCGAACTGCTGCTGGCCCGCTATGTCCGCCCGCTTCCTGATTGTACAATGAACGACGATTGAGTGTCCCATGCCCAATTGTGATTCACAGGGGCGGGGGGAGTCAGCCAGATTTTTGGTGCGTTTGATCCATACCGCCGGGTTTTTTTGCTGTTCGACGTAACCGGACAGGAGTGCTCAAATGCTCGCTGCGCAAAGCTGGGTAACCGATGCCGGAAGAATTGACGGTCACGAATGTGATGTAGGTTACTGAAGCTTTGCGCTGCGGTCGGTACACAGAAGCATTATTCATGAAAAGGAATGTCTGATGTTTAGAATTTTGATTGCGACTGGCGCGCTGTTTTTTTTATCGCTCTCTGCCTCGGCTCAAACGGTGACGATGTATGATGCGTGCAATTATTCCGGTAATTCATATACGTTCGAGGTCGGAAAAACTGACATGAGGGAATTGATTGCCTCAGGTGTTGGAAACGACACAGTTTCTTCCATCAAGCTCAATGGTGCTGAAGTCTCCGTTTTTTCAGATGCTGGTTTTCGAGGTAAAGAGCTCCCCATCAAAGGAGATATAGCTTGTTTTTATCACAGTGACCGCGAGTGGAATGATGTCATTTCCTCTTTCGAAGTTGTTGCCAGTGCCGCGCCTGCGACGAACCTTACGGCTTACTCTGGAAGGCAATGCGTCCATGCAGTTACCGGCATTGGCTTTGCTGTAACGACACGTTGGTACTGGCCCACGGATTTGGTTCTGAACACTGCCACGAATGAGCTGGTGCTTCGTGAAGGCGCAAAAACTTACAAGGAAAGTGATGTTCCTGTTTGGCAGAGCAGTTGCGTGGAAACGGGCCAGAAAATGGTTGCACAACTCTCTGTACTTTGGGGAGATGAATTGAACACGACGGTGACACTCGCCGCAGGTACCGTTGTCGGGGCTGTTGGCGTTGTAGGCAGCACAGTAGGTTGCGTTGGGTCCGCAGGAACGGCTTGCCCGCTTGTGGTTGGCCTTTCGACGGTCGCTGTGAGTGCAACTGTCGGCGCAGTGGGGCAAGCCTTGCCGGACGCTGGTGGAACCTTCTACCTCGGTTCGGCGGAAAATCTCAACGTTTGGGGCACGGCTTGGGACCCGCAAACAGCCGAAGACTAAACCCTGACGTGTTCGGGCTTGCTTCCGTCTGAATGGGTTTCAATGGTTTCGCGCAAGTCGACGGTTTTCACGGAACTTGCAGAAAGCTGAAATGGTCTGGAACTTCGCAGTGTGTGCCACCGAAACAAACGGTGACACGCACTGCAAACATGTTAAGCACTTGATCTGTCGCATATGTGTGCCGCTTCATATGATCGTTGAGGCGACTTTCCATTCGATTGCTACGCGCACGTCGCGCGCTGATTTTTGCGGGCAGAAACTCCGCGAAAGGTCCTGCCGGGATAATGCGATGGACCACGATGGCATTGGCAGGATAAGCGAAAGGCCCGATCCTCTGACCGGGCCTTTTGCGTCTTATTCGGGGCGTTCCTGTCGCACGGCGCGGTCGCGCGACGAGAGTGACAAGGCGTTACGGTTCAAAGCAAGCGCGACCTGCTCAATCTTCCTTGGGCAGGGAGCCGGAGCCATGCCCGGCCATGCCGCCCGAGACTTCTTCGGTCGCTTCGCCTGTCAACTCTTCGGGCAATACCAGATTGAGCACGATTGCGATCAACGCGGCGGGCAAAATCCCGGAGGTTGCCAGAACACGCAACGTATCAGGCAAATGCTGCAGGGCACCGGGTTCAAGCTGCAAGCCAAGCCCAAGGCTGAGCGCGATGGCAAAGATCACCATGTTGCGCCGGTTCCAGTTTACGTCAGACAGCATGGAAATCCCTGCGGCCACAACCATGCCGAACATCACGATCACACCGCCCCCAAGCACTTCAATCGGGATGGAGGAGATCACGGCACCGATTTTCGGGATCAGCCCGCAGAGGATCAGGAACAGCGCACCGACTGTCACAACGCCGCGGCTCATCACGCCTGTCATGGCGATCAGCCCCACATTCTGGCTAAAGGAGGTATTCGGCAAGGCGCCGAAAAAACCCGAGATGGCCGTGCCCACACCGTCCGCATAGGTCGCGCCCTCGATCTCGCGGTCCGTTGCTTCGCGCCCGGCGCCGCCTTTGGTAATGCCGGAAACATCACCTACGGTCTCAACCGCGGAAACAAAGGACATCAGACAAAAGCCGATCACGGCGGCAACCGTGAATTCCATGCCGAAATGCAGCGGGTTGGGCAGGGCAAAGGAGGCCGCGCGTCCCACGTTGCTGAGGGACACTTCACCGAGCAGAAAGGCAAAGGCGTAGCCTGCCAGCAATCCGATCAGCACAGCCGATACCGACAGCATGCCGCGTGCAAAGAATTTCAGCCCCAGCGTGACGAAAATCACCACAAGCGCCATGCTCCAGTTGATCAGCGATCCGTATTCGGGTGTGCCAATCGCCGGAACACCGCCCGCTGCGTATTGAACACCGACCTTGACCAGCGCCAGACCGATCATTGTCACAACCAAACCGGTCACAAGCGGCGGCAGCGCAAAACGCAGCCTGCCGATGAACAGGCCGAGAAACGCGTGAAACAGACCACCGGCCACAATGCCACCCATCAACACGGCAATGGCCTCCACCCCTTTGCCCGCAACAAGCGGGATCATGATGGGAATGAACGCAAAGGACGTGCCCTGAACGATAGGCAGGCGCGCGCCAACCGGACCCAGACCGATGGTCTGAAACAGCGTCGCGATGCCCGCAAAGAACATCGACATCTGGATCATGTAGATCATCTGCGGAAAATCCGGGCTGTTGGAGCCAAAGCCGAACCCCGCCGCCCCGCAGACGATAATCGCAGGTGTGACGTTTGAGACGAACATGGCCAGCACATGCTGAATGCCGAGGGGCACGGCCTTTACAAGCGGTGGCGTGTAATTGGGATCGCGCAGCTGTTCTGCCGTGCCGATAGCTGTATCTGACATCAGTTAAGTATCCTCTGCTGGATGGTCCGGCCTGCTGGCCAGTATTTATTTTGGACTGTCGATCGTTAACGGGTGGTCGAACCAGTATTCTTCAAGATTTGATCCCGGACCGATGCGATCCACGACCGCAAAAAGGCCGGGCGCATGCAGCGGCGTGAGCACGCCGTGCCAGGTACCCTTGTGGTAATTCACGCCCTGACCCGGTTCGGTCAGGAAGGCGCGCATGTTCTTTGGATGCCCGGCCGCATCTTCGGCCACAATGACCAGAAAGGGGTGCATCGACATGGGGATGAAGGCCTGACTTCCCTCTGGATGCCGCTCGACCATCTCAAGTTTCAGCGGCAACTGGCGCGGCTGCGCCGAAAACAGGCTGATACCAGCGCGACCCTGCGTGAAATCCATCGTGGCAAGATCGTGAAACCGGCCACAAAGCCCCTGATTGATGATCTTGTCCGGCGTGCCTGTGGCCTCCAGCACATCGCCAAAGGGCGCGAAAGCTTGCGCGCTCAGCGGTTCGAGGTGCAGTGTCTCGCTCATGCGCCGAACTTGTCAAACAGGCGCAGCGCGGCGATGCGTTCGACCTGCGCGCAGGCTGCGTCAAGCTCCGTTGCGGGGTCGTTCTCGAGCCGTTCGTGAAATGCCGCCAAAATACTGTCTTTGGTGTTGTCCCGCACGGCGATGATGAACGGAAAGCCGAATTTCGACGTATAGGCTTCGTTCAACCGGGTGAAATCAGCGCGCTCGGCGTCCGTCAACTGGTCCAGTCCGGCGGAGGCCTGCTCGGCGGTAGAGTCGGTTGTCAGGCGTTTGGCGGCGGCAAGCTTGCCAGCCAGATCGGGGTGCGCCTTCAGAACGGCAAGCCTTTGGTCGGTGCTGGCGGCGCGAAAGACACGGGCCAGCGCCTGATGGACCCCATGGGCCGTGTCATGGGTCGGCCCCAGTTCAAGCGCATGTGCAGCTTCGGCGATCCATGGGCTATGTTCGAAAATACCGCCAAACTCCGCCACAAAGGTCTCCTTGTTCATCTCAGACGGGGCGGCTCTGTTGACTGGCGGATGCGTCTTTGCCCAATGCTCGGCAATCTCGAGCCTCGTGGCGAACCACACACCATCATGGGATTTGAAATGCTCGATCGCGCGTTTCAGCGCGACGGCACGGCCGGGGCGCCCGATCAGGCGGCAGTGTAACCCGATGGACAGCATCTTGGGTTGACCGGCCATACCTTCTTCGTAGAGCACATCAAAACTGTCCTTGAGGTAGCTTTCGAACTGATCGCCAGCGCTGAAACCGGCCTGAATGGCAAAGCGCATGTCGTTGCAATCCAGCGTATAGGGCACGATCAGCTGGTCACGCGCGCCCTCCCTGATCCAATAGGGCAGATCATCGGCATAGCTGTCCGCGACATAGTCAAACTGACCGGTCTGCGCGACCAGCCGCACGGTGTTGTTTGAACAGCGGCCGGTATACCAGCCGCGCGGCGGCGTGCCGACAACTTCGCGGTGCAGCTTGATGGCCGCCTCGATCTGTGCGCGCTCTTCATCTTCGGGCATGTCTTTATGCTCGACCCATTTCAACCCGTGGCTGGCAATCTCCCAGCCTGCGGATTTCATCGCTGCCACTTGTTCAGGGGCACGGGCAAGGGCGGTCGCCACGCCATAAACCGTCAGCGGCACGTCCTTCAGCAGGCGGTGCAGGCGCCAGAAACCTGCGCGCGCACCGTATTCGTAAATGGATTCCATGTTCCAATGCCGCTGACCGGGCCAAGGCTGCGCACCGGTTATCTCGGACAGGAACGCCTCAGAGGCGGGGTCGCCATGCAGGATGTTGTTCTCTCCGCCTTCTTCATAGTTCAAAACGATCTGAACGGCGATCTTTGCGCCGTTTGGCCATTTCGCATGCGGGGGTGTCTCTCCGTAACCGGACATATCGCGGGGGTAACGCTGCACAGTCATATCCTTCTTGTTTGATCAACGTATAAATCAAAACAATCCAATCTTTTTTCAAAAAAAATGCGAAGCAGCCTTTTGTGAAGGGTCCTTTGCCGATTGCCGGTTACCCTGCATATTAATCAGGCAAAGCAATGCGAGGAAAGTATGACCGGCTATCTGACGACACATGTGCTCGATACGGCACGCGGCTGCCCTGCAAAAGGCATCCGGATCGATTTGTTCCGCCTTGAGGGGGAGTCGCGGCAGCATCTTGTCGCGCTGGTGACAAATGAGGACGGGCGCACCGATCAGCAGATGCTGCCGGCAGAGACGTTTGAGCAGGGCACCTACGAGATCGTCTTTCACGCGGGAGAGTACCTTGATGCAACCGGTGTCGCGCCCGAAGCCCCGCGTTTCCTCGATGTCATTCCGATCCGTTTCGGGATGTCTGAGGCCACGCATTACCATGTGCCGCTCTTGCTGTCGCCGTTTGGGTATTCCACCTATCGCGGCAGCTGAAACGTCGTGCGAAAGACCTGATGCACCCGCCGATGTGCGACATCAGACATTCCGTCAGACGCTATAGGTCGGATCCGATCCTTCGCGCACGGATGCGGCAATGTTTTCGATCACGAAATCCATGAACAGCCGCGTTTTCGGATCCTGCCCTTTTCGGTGCGTGAAGAGGCAGGCCATCTGGCTGGGCTCTGGCGGCGTTTCCACCGCCACCGGCACCAGCCGACCGGCTTTCAGGTGGTCACTGATTTCGAACACGGGCTTGAGCGTGATGCCATGCCCGGCCAGCGCCCAGTCTGTCAGAACATCCCCGTCATCAGATTCGTACCGCCCCGTTACGCGGAATTTCTTCAAACCCTCCGCCGTTCTGAGCCGCCACTGAAACTCCGTCGCGCCGGGAAACCGCAGGTTGAGGCATTCATGCCGGTCCGCAACCAGTTCATCACCAGACATTGGGTTGCCGCGCGCCGCGATATAGCTGGGGGCCGCACAAAGAACGCGCGGCACATCCGCGATTTTTCGGATGCGCAGGGTGCTGTCCGCAGGCTGGCCGAGGAAAAACGCCAGATCCAGCCCCTCGGTGGTCAGATCAACCTTGCGGTCGGTCAGGCGCAGACGGATGCTGACCTCCGGGTAGGCCGCGAGAAATGCAGGCACCTGCGGCGCGATCAGGCGGCGGCCCAATCCAAGCGGCGCCGCAATATAAAGCGCGCCCTTGGGGTTTTCGGTGATGTCCACGACCTGCGCTTCGGCATTTTCGACCGAACTGAGAATTTCGCAGGCCCCGCCGTAGAACGCCTTGCCCTGTTCGGTCGGGGTCAGGCTGCGTGTGGTGCGCTGAAACAGGCGCACGCTGAGGTGGTCCTCAAGTTGCGAGATACGCGAGGATGTCACCGCAGGCGAAATACGCAGGTCACGCCCGGCGGCGGACATGCTGCCTAATTCGTAGACACGGACAAAGGTGCGAATGTTATCCAGATACGACATTGTTTTGATTTTTTTGATGCTCTTTGGTCTTTTGTGACAATAGCAGAATAATCAGGCACCGCATAGACTGGCCGCACCTCATTAACACAGGAGACAGACCATGTACGATCTGGCAATCATTTGGGACTGGATCGCCTTTTCGGTCCGGTGGCTGCATGTCATCACCGCGATGGCCTGGATCGGTGCATCGTTTTATTTCATCGCCCTTGATCTGGGGTTGCGCAAGGCGGCGCAGATGCCTGCGGGATGCCATGGTGAGGAATGGCAGGTGCATGGTGGCGGGTTTTACCACATCCAGAAATACCTCGTTGCGCCGGAAAACATGCCCGAACATCTGATCTGGCACAAATGGCAAAGCTATATCACCTGGGTGTCGGGCGCAGCACTTTTGATGATCGTCTACTGGGTCGGAGGGGAGCTTTACCTGTTGGATCCGACCAAGGCTGAGCTGTCCTTGTGGCAGGGCATCCTGATCTCCGGCGGCTCACTGGCGATTGGCTGGCTGTGTTATGACTTCTTGTGCCGCTCCAGGCTGGGCGAGCGGCCTACCGTTTTGATGCTGCTGTTGTTTTTGATCCTTGTGGTGATGTCGTGGGGATATAATCAGATATTCACCGGGCGTGCGGCGCTGCTGCACCTCGGTGCTTTCACCGCGACGATCATGACCGCGAATGTGTTTTTCATCATCATGCCCAACCAGCGGATCGTGGTCAAAGACCTCAAGGAGGGGCGCACGCCGGATGCGAAATACGGCAAGATTGCCAAATTGCGCTCCACACATAACAACTACCTGACGCTGCCCGTTATCTTTTTGATGCTCAGCAACCATTACCCGCTGTCCTTTGGCACGCAATATGCGTGGATCATCGCCAGTCTGATCTTTTTGACCGGGGTCACGATCCGGCACTATTTCAACACGATGCACGCCACCGGCAAGGGGCCGCATTGGACATGGGCGGTGACAGTCCTGCTGATGATACTCATTGCTGCGCTTTCCACCGTGCCCGGTCACGAAACATGGGAAGAAGCAGAGGCGCGTCCGCTGAGTGCCTATGAGCAGCGGTATGTCGTAGCGGATGGTTTTGAGGCGGCCTATGACACGGTCGTTGGCAATTGTTCGATGTGCCACGCGCGCGAACCGGTCTGGGGGCGCATGCAATGGGCGCCCAAAGGGGTTTATCTGGAGACCGAAGCGGATGTGGCACGCCACGCCGGTCAGATTTACCTGCAAGCCGGGGTCAGCCACGCAATGCCGCCCCCCAATGCCTTGCAGATGGATGCCGAAGCGCGCGAAACGCTTGTGGCTTGGGTCCGTGCGGCCCGCAGCCAGTAGTCGTTTTCCCGGATGTGCCCTTGCTCAAACCATTGATCTGATTGCATCTCGGGTAGCGAGGGGCAGGGCAGGCGGCGCTCTTTTGCGCTGAAAAAGTCGCGAAACGCCGCGCAATGTCACCGTGCGCTGCTGGCGCAGAGATGCACTGCCGTGCAGGTTGTATTTTGAATTTTCACGATTTCGGCTTAAGGTTGCGCATCATTTAGATACTTTTTTACAATTTCAGAGGTGCATTATGCTTTCTATTTCCAATGATTTTGCTGACAGCGCGACAAGAATTACGAGTTTGGGGGCCGGTAACCCGATGACGCCAACGCGCATCGTTGTGCATTACACCGCCGGTTCCAGCCTGTCAGGGGCCGTTAACGCGCTTAAATCCCGCGGTCTTTCCTATAATGTGCTGGTCGATCTGGATGGCAGCCTGCATCAGGCGCGTGCGTTCAACCGGCGTGCAGGTCACGCGGGGCGCAGTAATTTCAAAGCGACATCCGGGCTAAAGAACCAATCGTCCCTGAATGGGTCAACCATCGCGATCAGCCTCGTCAATCTGGGCTTTCATGAACATTTTTCCGGCGGGCACTGGTGGTATGCCAGATCCAAAGGCAAGCTGCGCGGGCCAAAAGTGGTGGATGTCGAGGCCAACAAGATGTCGTCGATCTACAATCCGGGTTTGGTGATGCACTGGGTGCCCTACACGGACGCGCAGGTGGCGTCCTGCGAGGCACTGATCGAAGCGCTGGTGGCCAAATACCCGAGCATCACCGAAATCGTCGGCCATGATGATGTGTCGATCAACGCCAAACTGGATCCCGGCCCCGCCCTGCCGACCCAAGCGTGGCGTGAGAAGTTCAACATGCAGGGCGACCTCGGGCTTGAGGCGGCGGTGAATTCTCCCGATGGAACGCTGAATATGCGCGACCGGCCCGCGTACCTTGGCGGGCGCGTGGTCAAGGTGCTGTCGCAGGGGGACAAGGTTCATATCCGTTCTGTTGCTTATTCGAGCGGGCGCAGCAGTGCGGCGCTGATCAATTCATCCGGGCGGGCACTGACCGGTTGGGCGTCTGTTGATGTGCAAGGCGACAATAAACACCACGGGTTCGTCTATATGGGCTATCTGACGAAAACGCCGCTGCACGCTGACTATGCGCGCAAGCTTCTGGAGGGTGCGGCGGTTTTCTGAAGACACTCTTTCACAGATCTGGGGTGGTACACTGCTGAACAGCCCCTGTTGCGTGTTTCAGCAATGCCTCACAGCGCGCGGCTTTGCAGCAGGTCGCGCAAGATCGGATTGGGAAAGCGGCGCGTAATCGTGACCGCGTAAAAGGTCTCACCGATGTCGGGGAGTTGCCCTGCTTCGATCAGCCGGCCGCTGTGTAGTTCATCCTGCACGACAATCGGTGGCAGAACCGCGAGGCCAACGCTCTCGCGTGCGAGCAGGCGCATCATGGCCATATCGTCAACCTCTGCGGCGATCTGGGGTCGGATCCCCAGTCGTTCCGTCCACGCATCAAATCCGATCCGAATACCGGTGTCCGCAATTGGCAGAATGACCGGCTCCGTGCTCAGCAACTCCATCACGCTGCGGTTCCCGGTGAGCCGCTCAGGCGTACCCACAAGGCTGACGGGTTGTTCGGACAAGCGGTGCGACACAAATGGGGTCACCGCATCGCGCGCCGGGGGCTGATTGATCAGCACGATATCGAGGTTCAACGCCTCAAGCGCGCGCAACAGATCGGCGCTGTTGCCGGAGCGCAGGATGATGTCCACATCCGACCGGTCCAGAATCGGGCGCAGGAACTCCATCTGAAAGTTACGCGATAGGGTGGCCAAAGACCCGATGCGGATGGCCTGCCGCTCGCGTCCCTGTTCCTGCAACGTCCCCAGCAGTTCGCGCCCGGCTGAAAAAATCGCATCCGCATGGTCCAGCGCGATCCGCCCCGCTTCTGTGAGGATCAACTGGCGTCCCCGCCGCTCAAACAGCGCATGGCCAAGCTGCGCCTCAAGCTGCTTGATCTGAATGGAAACGGCGGATTGCGACAGGTTGAGCCGCTCTGCCGTGCGGGTCAGATTACCGTCATGGGCCACCGCCCAGAAATATCGCAGATGGTGATAATTGAATTCGGACATATACATTTATTAAACAGAACGAAAAAGAATAAACAATGAATTTTATTTATATCTGTTGTCGGACTACCTCTTGGCCTGAGCATCCGCCTGCGAGAAGGAGTCTTCGCTTTGTTACACGCTGTCCTGCCGTTTCTGGCCCCCCTTGCCCTGATCTTTGCCGCTGTCCTCGCCTTTCGTGGACAGCAGTTACGACCTGTTCAGACGTTGCGCGGTGTTGAGGCTGCGTCGCTCGCCGCCCTGGCCGTCGCCGTTGTTTCCGGTGTGTTACTTATCTTGAACGGTCCGATAACCAGCGGGTTGATCGGGCTCAATGGCATGGGATTGTCTGTGCGGCTTGACGCGGTGAGCGCGGTCATGCTGCTGCTTGTCACCTTTGTGGGATGGGTTGTGGTGCGTTTTGCCGCGACCTACATGGATGGTGAGCCGCTGCAGGGGCCGTTTACCGGCTGGCTCTGTGCGACCTTGGGGGCTGTGATGCTCCTGGTGATTGCGGGCAATATCGTGCAGCTGACGCTCGCGTGGGTTGCAACAAGCATGTTCCTGCACAAGCTGCTGCTGCATTACCCTGACCGGGTCGCAGCACAACGGGCCGCACGCAAGAAGTGGCTCACCGCACGGGCCGGGGATGTGGCGCTGCTGGTCGCGGCTGTTCTGCTCTATCGTCAGTATGGCACCGGTGACATCGCGGACATCCTCGCCGCTGCCAGAGCGGGTGAGGGACTGGACACCGCCGTCTACATCGCAGGTGCGCTGATGCTGGCGGCCATCCTCAAGTCGGCACAGTTTCCCATGCATGGCTGGCTGACCGAAGTCATGGAAACACCCACCCCGGTGTCGGCGCTGCTGCATGCGGGTGTGATCAATGCGGGGGGCTTTCTGCTTATCCGCTTTGCAGATGTGATGATCCTGTCGCCTGCCGTGCTGGCCGTCCTGATCATCATCGGTGGCTTTACCGCGCTGTTTGGTGGTCTGGTGATGCTCACGCAGTCGGCGGTCAAGACGTCACTGGCGTGGTCCACCGTGGCACAGATGGGGTTCATGATGCTGCAATGCGGTCTGGCCCTTTTCCCGCTTGCGCTGCTGCATATTGTGGCCCACTCGCTTTATAAGGCGCATGCCTTTCTGGCCTCTGGCATGGCGGTGGATGGGGTGGCCTCCATTCGTCGCCCCGGGCCCGTCGCCATCCCGAATGGCAAGGCAGTCGGGCGTGCCTTTGTGATTGCGCTGGCAATCTATGCGGTCGTCGGGTTCATCTTTGGTGTCGCCGGAAAGTCGCCGCAGGCCATCGTGCTGGGGGCCATCCTGATTTTCGGCGTGGCTTACCTGCTGGCGCAGGGGCTGGCGGATGCGGCCCCAAGGGTCCTGACACAGCGTACCGCCGCTTATTCGGTCGCCGCCGCATTCGGGTATTTTGCGCTACAAACCGCGGCGGAGTGGCTGATGTTTGGCACATTGCCCGCCACACCGGCTCCGGGCCCACTGGAATGGGCGCTGATCGTCCTGGCCCTGCTCAGCTTTGGCATCGTTGCGATTGCGCAGGCGATGTTCCCGCTCTGGGCCTATCACCCTGCCGCCGCCGGATTGCGGGTGCATCTGTCCAACGGGCTTTATGCCAATGCCGTCTTCGACAAGCTGCTGCGCAGCTGGTCAACCAAACGTGCTTCCTGAACGCAGCAAAGGATCAAGATCATGAATACCAATTCCGAACTTTCGCTTGAAAACCTCAATGCTGCCGGTGATGCCGCCGCGCGTGCGATCCCGCCGCTCTGGCCGCTCGCGTCCTCAGTTGCGGTCAACCCCTACCTCGGTCAGACCGCTGAAACGCTGGCGCTGGCGGGGGCGCGGCTGGGCCGTGTCGGGGGCGTGCCGGTCACGATGCCGCGCGCGTGGTACGCCGCGCGGATCGCTGATGGCACCATCACCGATGCGGACCTGTCGGCGGCGCTGGCCGTCAACCCGACAGCAGCGGCTGATCTGGAAGCCCTGAAAGCACATGCCGAACAACCCGAGAGCGCGCAGAAACCCCTGCCAACGCTGGCTGACCTTGCCGCCGACGCATCCGGCATTGACTGGCCCGGCATCCTCGCGGATCGCATTGGTCTCTGGGCGGCGGGGTATTTTGATCAGGGTCAGGCGCTTTGGGCTGCGCCCCACAGACGCGGGGCCTATGATGCATGGCGCCAATACGCGACCCATGACCTGACGCCTGAAATCGCCGGGCTGAGCGGTTTTGCGCAATTTGTCAGCGAAACGCCCGATACGGCGGATCAGGCAAGCACGCGGGCGGCAAACCGGTTGGGGCTGAGCGATGCCGCGCTTGAGACCTACCTGCATCAGCTGTTGTTCACGCTCGGCGGTTGGGCGCAAGTAGCGCGCTACCGGCTGTGGCAGGCAGAGCTTGCCGGCAAGAGCGATGCGACAATCACGGATATGCTGACGATCCGCCTTCTCTGGGAAGAAGCGCTTTTCGCCCAGTACGAGGAAGAGATCGGAGCCGAGTGGGAAAAGGTCGTGGCCGCACATGCCGCTCCCGTCGCCTCGGATGCGGATTTGCAGGTGAACGCGGTGCTGCAAGAGGCGTGGGAGCGGGCAGGTCAAAGAGATCTGGCGGAGACGTTTTCCATGCCCGCGCCCAAGGCTGATGACACGCGCCCTGCGTTGCAGGCAGCCTTTTGCATCGACGTGCGTTCAGAGGTCTTCAGGCGTGCACTCGAAAGCCTGACGCCTGACATCAAGACCCTCGGCTTTGCCGGTTTCTTCGGGCTGACGCCCGCGCATAAGGGTTTTGCCTCGGATGTGGATGAATTGCGCCTGCCGGTTTTGCTCAACCCCGGTCTGACATCCACATCGCAGGGCGATGATGCAGAGGCGGATCAGACGGCCCGTTTCAAGGCCCGCGCCAGCCGGGCATGGGGCCGGTTCAAACTGGCAGCGGTCTCTTCTTTCGCCTTTGTGGAGGCGACGGGGCCAATCTATGCGGGCAAACTGGTGCGCGATGCGCTCAACATGGCCCCGAATGACGTGCCGGGCGGGCCGATGCCCCGGCTGGACCCGTCGGTTGATCTGGCCGCGCAAACGGATGCGGCGGAAACCATTCTGCGGGCCATGTCGTTCACCGACAACTTTGCACGGCTTGTCGTTCTGGCGGGACATGGAGCCAATGTGGTCAACAACCCCTTTGCAAGCGGTTTGCATTGCGGGGCCTGTGGTGGGTATTCGGGTGAGGTGAACGCGCGTCTGCTGGCGGGTTTGCTGAACAATGTGGACGTGCGCCGCGGGTTGGTTGAACGTGGGATTACGATCCCAGACGACACGATCTTTGTCGGCGCGTTGCATGATACGACCACCGATGCGATGACGCTTTATGAGGCGGATCATCCGTCAAAGGCACATGCCGCTGACCTCAAACAGGCCAAGGCGTGGTTCCTGTCCGCAGGGTCCGTCACCCGCGCGGAACGTGCGCTGCGCCTGCCGCGGGCGGAAGGGACTGACGACATAAACCTGCGCAGCCGGGACTGGGCGGAAACCCGGCCGGAATGGGCCTTGGCCGGATGCAAGGCCTTTGTCGCGGCCCCGCGCCAGCGCACAGCGGGCAGGAGCCTTGAAGGGCGGGCGTTTTTGCATGACTACGATTGGCAGCAGGACAAGGGGTTCGGCGTGCTGGAGCTGATCATGACCGCACCCGTCGTCGTCGCCAGCTGGATCAGCCTGCAATACTATGGCTCGACCGTGTCGCCTGATGTGTTCGGCTCCGGCAACAAGCTTTTGCACAATGTCACCGGCGGCATCGGCGTGGTTGAGGGCAACGGCGGCACGCTGCGCACAGGTCTGCCATGGCAATCCGTACATGAGGGCGAAGACTTTGCCCATGAGCCTTTGCGCCTGTCGGTCTGCATCGAAGCGCCGCGCGAAGCGATGAGCGATATTCTCAAGCGTCATGACGGGGTGCGGGCCTTGTTTGACAACCGTTGGCTGCATTTGTTCGCGCTGGATGAGAATGGCCAGATGGCGTGGCGTTACGAGGGCGACCTTGAATGGTCGCAGATGCCAGTCGCTTCTGAGGCCATCCCCGAAACCGAGGTGGCTGCGTAAAGCCACCGACTGTGCGGCGCGGTCCGTATCGGGCTGCGCGGCCAAAGGATGCAACTGCGCGGCTGTCTTAGCCGGTCAGATCCTGTAGCACACGCGCCATCATTGCATCGCATTGATCAAGTTGCGCAAGGTCGAGACCCTCATCCGCTTTATGCCCATCGCGGGCCATGTCGCCCGGCCCGATCACCAGCGTGTTCAACCCGAGGTCAGCGAAAAATCCGGCCTCGGTGCCAAAGGCAACCTTGGTCGTCTCACCGCCTTCGGTCATCTTGCGGGCCCAGTCAATCGCCGGGGCGTCCTCTGCGACGCGCAATCCCGGGTAGCTGTTGCGGACATCCACGTTCACAGCACTGCGCGGGCCGAAAACTTCTGCAGTGCGTCTGGCGGCGGCGTTGATCTCGGCCAGAATGCCGCCCGGTGATGCATCGGCAAGATGCCGGAATTCCATGGTGAGCGTCACAAGGTCTGGCACGATGTTCAGCGCCTGACCGCCGGAAATCTGCCCGACATGGATCGTGGAATAGGGGATGTTATAGGCATCATCGCCAACCCCCTCGGCCAGCTTGGCCTGAAGTGTTTGCAACTCGGTCACGAAATGGGACGCCACATGGATCGCATTCACGAATTGCGGGGCCAGCGCGCTGTGGCCTGCCTGCCCGTGGCATGTGACCTCCAGCGCCGATTTGCCCTTGTGCCCGACGGCGATCTGCATGGCGGTCGGCTCCCCAACGATCACCACATCGGGTCTCGCGATGAGGGGCTTCAGTTCTGGCAGCATCTCGCGCAGCCCGACGCAACCGATCTCTTCATCGTAGGACAAAACGAGGCTGAGCGGGGCTTTGAGGCGGCTTGTCTGCGCATGTTCCGCCATGGCGAGGGCAGAGGCCAGAAATCCCTTCATATCCGTCGCCCCGCGCCCGAAAACGCGCGCCCCCTCTTGCGTGAGCTTGAAGGCAGGGCGGGTCCAGTTTTGCCCCTCGACAGGCACAACATCGGTATGACCGGACAGGCAGATGCCCCCGTCGATCCGGGGTCCGATCCGCGCAAAAATCCCCGCCTTGTCGCGCGCCGGCGACCAGATGCGCATTACCTCAAAGCCGCAGCCGCTCAACTGCGCCTCGGCCCAGTCGATCAGATCAAGGTTGCTGTCACGGCTGACCGTCGGAAAGGCCACCAATCTGTCGAGCAAAGCCAGAGTGCGGGTCGGGTGCGGCATGAAGGCTCCGGTTTAATCTCGTGCAAGCTCGGTTATTTCACGGCGGAAGGGAAGGGCATCGCCGATGTCGTCCCCGTCGAGTTCGCGCGCATATCTGTGACCTGCGTAAGTGGCCCATGCGATAGGGCCGGGCGCATTGGCATCGCCGATCAGCTTGACCGATTTTATGCCCGCATCCGCCCACTCATCTTCGCGGGACTTGAGGTCCAGATAAACGCCGTTGTTCTCAAGCTTTGAGGCGACCATCACGACGGCCTCGCAGGCGCAATTGCGGATCGCATCCGTGTAAACGCAGTTGGCTTTGACATGATCCTGCGCGATTTCAGCAACGCCGTGGTTGAGGATGATTTCCACGCCCATCCCGGCCAGTTTCTTGTGGATCGCATGTTGTTCAAGCGTGTTCACCGTCCAGTCCGACAGATAGGCAGAGGGCGTGATGATCGTCACATCGCAACCTTCCTGCACCAACAATTCAGCCAGAACGCCGCCCATGTAATAGTGATCATCATCATAGATCACGACCTTGCCGCCGGGTTTTGTGCCCCTCATGATGTCATCGGGCGTATAAAGCGGCATGCCGGCATCCAGCGGCATCGGGACCACGTGCTGTCGGCTCACCCCATCGCGACGCCAATGCGCCCCCGTTGCGATACAGACGTTTTCAAAGCCGAATTCTAGGATGCTGCCCGCGTCCAGTTCGCTGTCAAAATAGGTTTCGACGTTGGGTTTCTGGCTGATCTGGTATTCGCGATAATCCACGACCCGGCCCATGCGCTCAGCCCCGGCAACTGCCGCTCGCGGGTGACACGGCCGCCTAAAACGGTGCCCGCTTCGGCAAGCGCCACGTTATATCCGCGTTCAGACAGGGCGCGCGCCGCCTCCAGACCTGCCGGGCCGGACCCCACGACGAGCACGTTCTCGCTGACGCCTTTGGCGTTCATCTGTTCGGGGTGCCAGCCTTTGCGCCATTCTTCCATGAAGGTGGGGTTCTGCGTGCAGCGGCTGATCGACATGGTCATATCCCCCGTGATGCAGATGTTGCAGCCAATGCACTCGCGGATATCTTCGATCCGTCCCTCTTCGATCTTTTTGGGCAGGAATGGGTCGGCGATGGATGGGCGTGCGCAGCCGATGAAATCAAGCGTGCCTGTGCGGATCATCTTGGCCATTACGTCGGGCGAGGTAAACCGCCCGACACCGACGATGGGCCTGTCCGTCAACTCGTGAATGCCGCGCACCAGTTGCTCTTGTGCTGCTTCTTCCTTGAAGCGTGAGGGGCCGGAGCAATCCTCCCACGTGCCTTGGGCGAGATCCCACAGATCTGGCAGATCGCAGTTCATCTCGATAAAGTCGCGCACCTCCGCGTTTGAAAACCCCAGATCACCGATTGTCTCGTCCAGCGAGACACGCAGTGTGATGCCCATCGTGTCCCCGACGGCATCCCTTATGTCGGCAATCACCTCATTGATGAACCTTGCGCGGTTCTCAAGGCTGCCGCCGTATTCATCGCTGCGCTGGTTGGTGGCGCGGCTCAGAAAGTGCTGGAAAATGCCAAAGCCATGCGCGCCGTAAAGGCAGATCAGATCAAACCCTGCCGCCTTGGATCGCTTGGCTGCGTTCACAAACCACCGCCGCAGATCGCGAATGTCGGATTTATCCAGCGCACGCGCCTGAACCGGGTCATTGGTGAAGGTGCGGATCGGCATGGCAGACACGGCCAGCGGAACCTCCTTGGTATAAAGGTTCGGGCCGTTTATCCCTGAATAGGCAAGCTGGATACCCGCCAAGGCACCGTATTCCTTCATCTTTTCCGACATTTTGCGCAGTTGCGGGATGTCTTTGTCTTCCCAGAGGCGCAATTCGATGAAGGGCGTGATTTCGGAGGTGTGGTGCATCTCGCATTGCTCGGTAAACACAACGCCCCATCCCCCCTGCGATTTGATGCCCCGCATGGCGGCGGCGGCAGACGGGTCGCGATACCCCCCGCCGTTGCAATGGGGCACCTGATAGAAACGGTTCTTTGCAGTGACTGGTCCGATCTGCATCGGCTCGAACAGAATATCGTAGCGTGGATCGCGCACTCTTCTCTCCCGGGGGCTGCATTTGGGGCAGTCTATCCAGCAGCCCGTGACCTCAACAGTCGGTGTTGCAAAAGCCTTGGTTAGGGCGGTCCTAAGTCCGGGCGTCTCAAGGATCGCGGATCAGGTTCAAACCGGGGACCTGCCCGTCCTTATGTTCATTTTTGCAATGCTCGATAAAGGTGCGGATGACATTGACGCTTTCGGCCTGCGATGAGGTCAAAAACCCCAGTTGCATCGGGCGCGTGTCCCCCTCCAGCGGGATGAAACGCAACGGCTTGCCATCGGGGGAGCGGTCATTCAGCGGGCGCACATTCACGATGGAAAATCCGAAACCATTTGCAACAAGGCTGCGCATCACGGCCATATCGCGGGTCCTTTCGGCGATCTGCGGCTTGAGGCCCGTGGCCTCGAAAAACGACAGGAAGTATTCAGAACTGAACGGCAGGTCGAGCAGAACCATCGGGAATTCCAGCAAATCCGCGACGCTGACACGCGCGCGCCCGGCCAAGGGGTGATCGTCGCAAAGGATCGCATAGGGTGGCAGTGTCGCAATTGGCTGGAACTTCAGATCGCTTGGCAAATCAAGGTCATAGGTCAGAGCCACATCAATTTCACTGCGTCTGAGCATCGAGAAGATCTGCGCCTGATCCAATTCGTGCTGCGTTACACGCACATCCGGATAGCGTCGTTCGAAACTGGCCCTGAGGGCCGGGACGACCACCTGCGCAAAGGTCAAAAGCCCGCCAATCGACAAGGGGCCCTGCACGTTGCCGGAAATATCTGCCGCCAGATCAATTAGACCTTCGGCGTTCTGCAACACCAGTTTGGCCTGTTTGAGCATCTCGCGGCCCGCGAGCGTCGGGGACAGCCCTTGGGCATGCTGGCGCACAAAGAGGGGCAGGCCGAATTCCTTTTCCAACTGATTGATTGCTGCGGAAATCGAAGGCGAGGACACGTTCACCTTGTCTGCTGCCAGCGCAATGCTGCCCATCTCGCCAACCGCGACGAAGTATTCCAACTGGCGTAGGGTGAATCTGAGCATGGGTTTGGTCGTTCAATCTGGGATACGCCGTTCATTCAGGATGGCGCGAGGCGTTACACATCCATGCATGCACCGAAAGAACCTATCGAGGCCAGCGTGTTTCACGCAACGGGCTGAGAAATGTGCCGCGGCTGCGCTCACGTGGGCAGATGAAAGGCAAAACAGACCTTGGGTCGCCCTTCGCCAAAGGCGCAACCGTCAGTCGTCGCCCGGCACGCCATAAGACGGCGCCTCGCGCGGATCGAGGGCGCGTTGGACGTAAGCCTCCAGTTGCGGTTTGTAGACGTCCCACGCGGTCGCGACGTTCTCAATCGGGCACTCGGTCGTCCAGTCGCAGCGCAGATCCGCAACGGGCCAGCTGACCTTGTCGACAATCATCATCCCCGCTGAATGGACCGGCCCGGCTTCTCCACCCGCTGCCAGACCTGCGCGCAGGGCTGCGATCAAACGATCACCGATATGGCCCGCGCTGCGCAAAAAACCGTCCAGCATCGCCTGTGGGACGCCATCATTGTCCAACAGGTTCCCGCCGGAAGCTGCGTTTTGCGCCGTCGCCTGTGTCCAGATGCCCAGTGAGTTTGGGCCGGAGTGAATGGCCGTGCGCCCTGCGGCGTCAACGGCCAGAACCTGACGGTAGTCGATATGCTTGCCCCGTGCGCGCACCTGTTCAATCGCTTGCGCCGCGTCCAGACCCTGCGCCATCAAATCCAGCGCCAGCGGCCCCAGACTGGGGTCGGTGATGTTTTGTGAAGCAACCGCGCCAATTCCGGCACGAGCATGGGAACATCGTGCAGCCACCGCCGGCGAAGAGGAGGAGATTGCAACGCCGAACATGGCCGTGTCAGCGCAGCGGGCGACAATGGAAAAGGTCATTCCGGGATCACCGCCGTGCCGTCAATCTCAACCAGCCATTCGGGGCGGGCAAGCGCCTGGACCACTAGACCCGTCGAGACAGGATGCACGCCTTTGATGTATTCGCCCATGGTGCGATAGACGGCCTCGCGGTGGCGCACATCGGTGATGTAGACGACGACCTTGACCAGATGCTCCATCCCGCCACCTGCTTCTTCGATGAGTTGTTTGATGTTCTGCATGACCTTGTGGGTCTGTTCCACGGGGTCATGGCTGTCAAGATTGACCGCGTCATCAAGGTTCTGCGGGCATTGGCCGCGCAGCCAGACGGTTTTACCGCCCTGCGTGACCACGGCCTGACACAGATCATTGTCGAGGTTCTGCTCTGGGTAGGTGTCGGATGTGTTGAATTTCCGGATGCGGGTATGCGCCATTCTCATGTCCCTTTGTGCCAGCCGTAGCCGCACGCGCGGCCAGATTGCGTCGGAGCGTGCCGCAAATCACCGGCAGTGTCATGGGCTTTTGCGCCGACAAAGCGCACGGTCTGCCTCACTGGCGCTTAGCCTGAAGCTAAGGGCGCATCACCCACATGGCCCCTTTAGGTTCAGCCTAAGCAGTGCTGAATGATTTACTGTTTTCGCAGGCCAGACCTGCGCCCTAGGCTGGCAGGCCAAGACCCTGCGCCGCAAAAACCCACGAGAGGATAAATCCATGCCTGCTGAAAGAACGGATACTCTGGTTGTCGGTGCCGGTCAGGCCGGTATCGCCATGAGCGAGCATCTGAGCGCGCACGGCATTGCGCATGTCGTGTTGGAGCGCGACCGGATCGCGGAGCG